>NZ_RZQY01000131.1:0-11292 GCF_003998575.1 Mesorhizobium sp. M7A.F.Ca.CA.001.10.2.1
GTGAAACACCGCTGACGGCCTATGCGCTGGCGGCACTCTACAGCGAAGCCGGCGTGCCTGCCGGTGTCGTCAACGTGCTGACCACGACCAGTCCCGGGCCGCTTACTTCGGCCATGCTCGCCGATCCGCGCGTCAGGAAGCTGTCCTTCACGGGGTCGACGGGTGTCGGCCGAACCTTGCTCGGCGAGGCTTCAAAGCATGTCATTTCGTGTTCGATGGAACTCGGCGGCAATGCCCCGTTTGTCGTCTTCGACGATGCCGAACTCGACGCCGCCCTCGACGGCGCGATGATCGCCAAAATGCGCAACGCCGGCGAAGCCTGCACCGCCGCCAATCGCCTCTATGTACAATCGGGAATTTATGATGCTTTTGCCGACGGGCTCCGCAAGCGTATGGCGGCACTTAAGGTGGGAGCGGGACCGAATGCAGACACAGAATGCGGGCCGATGATCACCAGAAAGGCTGTCGACAAGATCGACCGCCTGGTCAAGGACGCCGTGGGCCGGGGGGCCAAGGTGCTTTGCGGCGGGGCGATTTCGGAGGAAGAAGGGTTCTTCTATCCGCCCACAGTGCTGTCCGATGTGCCGCCCGATGCGGAGATGGCGCACGAGGAGATTTTCGGCCCGGTGGCACCCATCACACGCTTCGACACCGAGGCCGAGGCGATCGCACATGCTAACAACACGGAATATGGCCTGGCCGCTTATATATACACACGCGATATTGGACGCGGCATGCGGGTGGCGTCCGGGATCGAGGCCGGCATGATCGGTCTCAACCGAGGACTGATGTCGGATCCGGCCGCACCATTCGGAGGCGTCAAGCAGAGCGGCCTTGGCCGCGAAGGCGGCCAGCACCACGGCATCGCCGAGTTCATGGAGGCTAAATATATTGCCGTCACCTTCTGAACCGGCAGTCATGTCAAACGACCCTTTCCGCACGCGCGACCATGTGGCCGACTTTGACGATATCGTGGCCGACATAGTAAGCCGCAGCGCCGAAACCCGGGCGACCCTGCCGATGTCGGCTGATATCGCCTATGGCGAGGGCAAGGCCGAAAGGTTGGACCTCTTCTTTCCGCCCGGCGCGCGCAGGGATCTTCCCGTGCACATCTTCATCCATGGCGGCTACTGGCGCATGTTCTCCAGGAGCGACTATTCTTATGTAGCGAACACAGTCACCAAAGCTGGGGCGATCGCGGTCATCGTCGACTATGCGCTGATGCCCGAAGTCAGGATGGCGGCAATCGTCGACCAGGTCCGACGTGCCAAACAATGGGTGCTGGACAATATAGCCGCCCATGGCGGTGACCCTGCCCGGCTAAGCGTAAGTGGTCATTCGGCGGGCGCACACCTGGCCACATTCCTGTTCGAAAAGACGCCAATGCCATCGCGCATACGTGCGGCGCTGCTGCTAGGCGGCCTTTACGACCTCAAGCCCCTTCAGACGTCCTTCCTTCAGCCGCTAATCGGAATCACCGATGAGGAGGCAGCTGCCTTCACCCCAATGACGCGGTGGCATGACCCGGAGACGGCAGCGACCATTCTCGTGGGAGATCAGGAAACGTCACCTTTTCACCAGCAGGCCGCCGACTTCGGAAAGCGCTTGCGCGCGCAGGGGCACCTTGTCTGCGACCTCCGCCTGAATGACCGAAACCACATGAACAGCGCGCGTGATCTGGGCATCAGCGGCACACAATCTGGCGATTGCCTGATGGCGATGATCGAGGGAAACGGCCTATAGGACGGAACCTGGGGAAGCAGAGCCGCTTGACTGCCGGGCCAGACACTCCCGTCACTCAAGAAAGTACCGTCACGGGATCGCGGCACGCTACCGGCATCGGGCTGAGCTTTGCGGCAGGTGAATCCGGCAGAGGACACAACCGACGACTCCTCATCCTCTTTCTCCACACTGACGAACTGCACAGCGCATCAGAAAATCGAAATTGCCCCTGCCGCCCTGAGTCGCGATGGTCTTTACGCAAGCAGCCGGCTTAGGGCTGTGGAGGAAACGTCGTCGCGGCAAAGCCCCTGGGCAAGGCCGCTTTGGCACGCCGCTGGTTCAAACCGGCAGCGAGGGAGGGTCTGACTTGGCTGGTTCGGGCAAATCCGACACCGCGCGCTTGGGCATCAAAATGTCCCAGGAACTCGTCGTCGGCGCGATCTCGGCCGTCCTGTTCCTGGTGTTCTCGGCGACGCTCAACAATTTCCTGAGCCAGGGCAACATCCTTGCCATTCTCAAGAATGTCTCGATCCTCGGCACGCTGGCCGTCGGCATGGGGTTCATCGTCGTCGGGCGCGGCATCGACCTGACCATGGTGGCGGTGATGGTGGTCGGCGTCGCTCCGGGATCACGGCGCGCAGTGTCGGCTGGTCGAACCGCGTCACATAGGCCAGCGTCTCGCCACGGCGCACGAACTTGCCCTCGAGATCATTTGCCGAAGGAACGATCAGAGTTCCGCTTGCCTGCGCCCGTACCGTCAGCGCTTCGGCACGGTCGCGTGCGATGACAAGGTCGGCGCGTGCCAGCCTGAGTTCTTCGGCCACCACTTTGGCGTTGACCTTTTCCGAGACATCGAGTTTTTCGAGGCGGCGCTCAAGCTCCCCAACCCTCAAATCCAAGAGGACGGTCCGCGCTTCCAGCAACGGGTCTTCCAGCCGCAGGATCGGGTCGCCTCGCTCGATCCTGGCGCCGGGCGTCGCGACAATTTCCGCCACCACGCCATCGACACCGGCATTGACGACTCCGTCGCCCGGCAGCCATACGACGCCTTGCGCGGCGGTCGCGTAAGGCAGCGGGATGACAAAGAACGGCGAGGCTACCAGTGCGAGGCTGGCTGCAACGACGGCGAAGGCCCTCCCCCTCGTTTTTCTCAGGGATGGGCTCGTGAACAGAAACCACAATTGGCGCGCCAGCGGCACGCCAACCATCAGCACCAGCGCCCACCCAGCCATCATCATGCCGACGACAAAGTAACGCTGGCTGACCAACGTGACGATCGCCACCATGACGCCGATCCGGTAGAAGAATGACGTGACGCCGTAGCTGAACAGCCAGAACTCTTCGCCCTGCGCGGTCGCCGGCGTTTCGGCGCTTTCGATGCCGAACAGATAATGCTGCACCAGATAGCCGAGATATTTGGTCGCCCGCTGACCAAGGTTCGGTATCTCGAGAATATCGCTCAGAACGTAATAGCCGTCGAAGCGCAGCAGTGGATTGCCGTTGAACAGCAAGGTCGAGACGCCGCCGATGAGCATCACGTTGAATGCGAAGGCGCGCACCAGTCCGGCCTCGGCGTTCAGCCAGACGATCAGCGCCAGACAGGCTAACAGCCCCTCGACGATAATGCCTGCCGCACCCACCAGGGCGCGCTGCCATTTGTCCCGGAATGCCAGGCTCTCCGACGCGTCGACATAGGGCACCGGCATGAACACGAGCAGCATCACGCCGATCTCGTGCACCTCGCCGCCCCAACGTTTGACGGCGAAGGCATGCCCCAGCTCATGCAAAGCCTTGATGAAGGGATAGGCGATCAGGATCAGCACGATATTCTCGGCCGACAGAACCCGGTCGGTTACATCGCCGGTCAGCGCCTGCCAGTTCATCGCGGCAAGGAAGATCGAATAGGCAACCAGCGCGAGGAAGGCGACGCCGCCGAACCAGGACAGGAACGGCCGCACCAGCGGATAGGTCGCGTTCAGGAACTCGTTCGGATCGAACAGCCCGACGCGGATAGCCAGCGGATTGGCGAATTTCGACAGAAGCTTGCGGTTGTGCTGCTTGCTGGCGCGGTCGGCGATTTCCTCGATGTCGGGCGGAATGTCGCCGAACAGCACATCCGCTGCGTGAAGCTGCCCCAAAAGACGGATCACCGCGTCTTGCGTAATGACCTTTTCGTCGAGGTGTTCGCAGGCGTTGTCCCACACGTCTTGCATGGTACGTCGGCCCGTCATCAGGCTGATGATGAAATAGGCCTCCGGCGTGAAGCGATGGAAGCGGCCAGAGGTCCGATCCTGCATCACATACCAGACCTGGTTGCGAAAGATCGTGCGGTGGATGCTCACCTGGCTTCGCAGCCGCGGCTTCAATTGCGCAACGCGATACCAGGACGAACTGAAATAGCTCCCGTCCATGGTCAGCCCGCCCAGCGCCAGAGGGTCAGGCGCAGCCAGTCGATCATCTTCTGGGTGTAGACGAAGAACAGCAGCCGTTCATCCACATGGGTCTTGCTGACGCCCTCCATGCCAGGACGCAGCCGCTCGAGGGACCCGGCGAGCGAAGCCTCGACCATGAACGAGTTGCGGCCGTTGCCCTGTCGCGAGACAGAGGTGATCTGTTCGATCTTGTATGGCAGCGGCTCCCTCGGCAACGCGCTGACCCGCAACTGGCCGGTCTGGCCGATCTTGATGTCATCGATGTCGCTTTCGTCGACTTCCAGGACAACGCGGTAAGAATCGAGTGGCGCGATGTGAAACAATTCCTGGCCACGCTCGACCGCCGCGCCGACCGATTGCGACAGATCGCCGGCGACGATGAATCCGTCAAACGGCGCCACCAGTCGGGTGCGCCGCAGTTGTTCGTCGATCAGCGACAGCTGCGCGTCCGCCTGCTTGATCTGGGCCTCGATGATCTGGCTTTCGGCGCGCTCGCCACGCGCCAGAGCGCGGTCGAATTCCGTCTCCTTCTGAGCCTTGGTGGTGACCAGCCGCAGCCGTTCGAAATTCAGATCCTGATCATCGAGTTGCGCCAGCACCTGATCCTTGCGCACCGTTTCGCCTGCCTTGGCGAATTCAGCCAGAACATAGCCGCTGAACGGGGCAACGATGGTTCGCTGCACCGAACCGCGAATGACCGCGGGCGCCGTTACCGCATAGGGTGAGGTGGCGACGCTCAGATAGGCCGCTATCGCCACCGCGGCCAGCGTCGCAATCTTGCGCCCGATGAAGCGCGGGCCAAGCAGCCTCTTGATCTGGATCCAGCCCGCTTCGATCGCCTTGGTGAAGATCGTCCGGTCGTTACCGCGTTTTTCCTCGAGCACCGGTCCGACCACGGCCGCGACTGCATCGCAAAGGTAGATCGTCTCCTGGTCAAAGCTCGCGTCGGCGGGCCGCAGGAAGGTAAGCGCGCCCGTCATCGTGCCGTTGCTCTGCAGCGGCACGGTCAGGGCGGCGCCATTCTTGTACTGGCGCGTCAAGGCTTCGTGCGCGATGCTGACCCGATATTCCTGACCCTGGCGCGGTGGCGCGACGACCACGGCCCGCTGGTCGATTGCCTCGTCCATCGCCGCCGCGATGTCGCGCATGAAGCTGACCTTGCCGTCGAATGCCGCCGAATGCGACACCGCCGCAACGCGCGTCCAGCGCCGGCGCATCACGCCGACGGCGACCGGGTCACAGTTCAGCCGCATGGCGAGTTCGGTGACGAGGGCGGTGCAAGCGCCCTTGTACCGCTTCTTCTCGATCACTGCCGCCAACATATCGAACGCAAAGCGGCTGCGCTGCGCCGCCTGTTCGCTCTGATCGCTCATGCCGCGGCGCAGATGCACCTCCACCCAGCCACAGGCCCACTGGATCTTACGCATGATGTCGGTGAAGGCAGCGTCGTTTCGCTTCACCGCAACGGCACAGGCTCCGAACAGATGCCCGTCGATGAGGATGGGTGACGCGATGATTTGTGTGTTGTCCGTCGGACCCGATACACTGACGCCCTGACGCTTTCCCGTGGCCATTTCGGTGGCGGCGAGAAGTCCGCCGACCGGCGACTGTGAGTTCGGCCATGCGGCGGCCAGCACATAAGGCCCGGTATCGGCTTCCCCGAGCACCAGGGCTGCTGCCGAGGCATCGGCAATCTGGCGGCACAGGAGGCCCAGCCACGCGCCAATGAACTCATCCGATGTCCCGGCAGTGCGGAAGCGTGTCCACAGCGCCTGGTCCAGAACGCTGTAGCTGACGATGCCGGCATCATCCAGCATCCTGTGGGTATCACTTTCAAGGATGCTATCGGCCATGGACAGCCGTTTCGAGGCGGCGCGCGCAGTTCGCGAGATGTGTGAACTGCGCCGCCATCATTGTCTCATCGCACTCCAAACAGACTGGACAGGCGCGACAGCAGTCCCTTGCGGTTGCTCCATTCGGCGAGACCGTTGAGGTCGTCCGAAGTTGCGTCGCCATCGTCCTGATCCGCATCGGGCGCTGCATCGTGCGGACGGTCCTGCTGCCGACCCTGTGCGGCAACAAAGGTTCCGCTGGCTTCGTCGAACACCCAGTTGAGCTGGCCGCTTGCCTGCAAGCCAGAAGTAGCCCCGGTCAGCACGATGTCGTCGGTCTTGGCGCTTGTATCGGCTTCTGACTTGGAATGTGCCGCCGCCGTGCCGCCGGAAGCTCTTGCGCTCGATATCGTCGTGGCTTCGCCAATCGGTTCAGCCCGGGCAATGCCTGCGCTCTGGAGCAATCCATGCTCCTGCGCGCCGACAAAGACGCCCAGGCCATCATGGAAGAGCTGCGTTTCAGTCAGCGGACCGGCAGATCCGGCCTCCGGCAGCCGGCGCTCGCCGGCGGCCAACTCAGCCGACATCACGCCCGCGTCGCCCTCATCGTGATCCAAGCCCGCCTGATGGCCGATCTCGTGGATCAGCACCGACAGAAGGTCCATCCGTCCATCGGCGGCGCCGCCCGGCAACGCCGTCAGGTGCCCGGAGGCATCGAGCTGGAACTCGCTGCTGTCGAGAGGTGACAGGTCGACGAACCAGCCCTGTCCGGCCGCATTGCGGTCGATCATCACCGCGCCGAACACCGACTGTGCCAGCGCCGAGCCAGGCAGATCGGTGATCTGGACATCCAGGTTCGACAGCTTGGCAAGTTGTGTCGCGTCGAGTTGGCCGCTTCCCGACCAGATCGCCACCGCCTGCGCCAACATCGCCTTGGCCTGATCGATGCCGACCGCCGTTGCCGTGTCCGCGGCCTGGCCGAGCGAAGCAAGCGCCAACTGATTGGAGCTGGTGCTGAACGCCGACGCATTGGTGCGGATCTGCAGCCGGTCGAAAGACGCACCTGCATTGCCTGTCACCAGACCGAACTCGCCATCGGCAATTGCTGCATTGAAGCCATAACTGCCGACGAATGCGCCGTTGACGGTGATCGAGAGGGCTGCGCCTCGTATGGTCAACTGGACGTCATAGTCCGTCGTTGAACTGAGCGTGCGCGCGAAGCTCTGATCGATCACCGTGCCGCCCTTCGACGTCACGTGTCCGACCAAAACCTTCTGGCCAACCACATCCAGGGTGACGAACTTGTAGTCGTTGGCGCCGTAGTAGTCGAAGACGATGCCAGCGGTCCCGGCGGTCTTCAACTTCGCCGTCAGTTCCAGATAGGCGTCCGCCCCGATCGCCGGGCCGACATCCAGCAGATTGGTGCCAGCGCTGGCCGCCGCATTCAGCCTGCCGCCCGAGAGCGTCCAGCCTTGAGCCGCAGTCTTCGACATCGGATAGGTCGGCGGCCCGTTGAACTCGGCTGCGTAGTCGAGCGTGATCTGTGGTGGCAAGACCTGGACACGGAAGTTGTCCACCGTACCCTTCGAGCCGCTGTTGCCGACACCGACGAGGCCCTTGTTCAGCGCCACCGGCTGGCCATCGACGATGCGCGGCGCGAAGGTGTAACTGAACCAATTCACGCCGGCGACGGTCAAACTCACGTTCGTGCCGTTGACTGCGAGCAGGACATCGTAAGCCTGGTTCGCTTTGAGCTGCACCGGCTTGTTGGACTTGACCAATTGATGCCAGCCGCTGGCGTCGCGATAGCCCATCTCGATCTGGTCGTTCGAGATATTGATGCCGGCATATTTGAAATCGGTCGGCGAATAATAGTCGAAGATGATGTAGGAGTTGGCCTTCCAGCCGCCGGTCGGCTTGTCGGCCGTCAAGGTCGCCGCGAGCTCGTAGTAGATCGGCGTATAGGCGTCGAGATAGAGAACCGCGGCTGCCTGATCCCAGGTGCTTGCCGACTGAACGGTGAGCTTGCCGCTGGTGACGGCGAAATTGCCCTCATCGACCGCCACGACCTTGGCATTGCCGTCGTTGAAGTCAGCCGTGCGCAGCACGTCTCGCTTACCGCCCGGAATGTTGCCAGCCTGGGGATCCGTCGGACCGCCGGTCTGATCCTGCCAGAAGCCATGATCCTTCTGGGTGATCAGGCCGATTTCACCTTCCACGCCGCCCATGAACATATGGACGTGGCTGTACTTGTCGTCTCCATTGATGCTGCCAGTGTCAGCGGTGCGGGTGATGTCGACACCGTCGCTGAATGCCTGCGCATAGAGGAAGTCGAACAGTTGCGGCGGCACCTGCCGGCTTACCGTCGCGATACCGAACGGTGCGAACGGCACCAGGTAGCTGTTGTACTCCCCGACCCAATCGATCAGGCGGTCGCCACCGGTGTTGCCGATCAGGATGTCGAGCCCGGCCCCACCGAAAACGCGGTCCTCATACATTGGGTGCGTCTCTGGCTGGTCGTTCAGCCAGTTGTTGGTCGAGAGCACATCGTCGGCATTCATGAGGTCGTTGCCCCAGCCGCCATAGATGTGGTCGCGGCCAGTGCCACCAACGATCCAGTCATTGCCCAGGTCACCGAAGACCGCATCGTTGCCGTCGGTGTTGCGCTGCGCAAACGCCGTCGGCGTGCCGTTCGGCGCAAAAGCGATCGCACCGTTGACCAGCGGTCCTTCATTGTCGACGAGGTTGAGGAAATACTGGCGCGTGATGGGCGCCGCACCGGTCTTCCATACCGAACCATCGGCGTTGAACATGATTGTCCGGCGCGGATCGTACTCGTCATAAAGGAAGAACTCGCCGAGCCGGCTCTGCACAGGCTTCGGCGCATTCCACGGATCGCTGTCGGGACCAAACCTCAGCACGTCGCCAGGGTTCCATGGCCGCGAGAAGTCGGTGCGCACGATGCCCACGACATTGCCCGCTGCATCGAAGCGCTGCGTATAGGAATCTGGCAGAGCTTCCCCGCCGCCGACCGCATCGTCGCCGGAACCGCCATGGATGAAGTCGTCACCCAGGCCGCCGAAAATGATATCGTCCACGACATTGGCGTCAAACAGCGGATTGTCGCCGCCCTGTGCGTTCGGCGTCAGATTGTAAGGGGTCAGGTCGACCGCCTTCTTCATCTTGCCACCGACATTGATCGTCTCGGTCTGCACCTGTCCCGGAGTGGAGATGAACTCGTTGAGCACATCGCCCTGGCTGGTGCGCGTATCCGGATCGGTCGCCAGCAATGGCAGCACGCCGAACAGGCTTTCGCCGTAGGTCGCGCTGTTGCGGCTGGTGAAGATGCGGCCGTCGTCACCCAGGATGCCGTCCTCACCGGTACCACCGGAGATCCAATCATTGCCCCAGCCGCCGATCAGATCGTCGTTCTCGGCATCGCCGAAGATCCGGTCATGGCCGCCGCCGCCATAGGCGGTGTCGTCACCGGTTTCGCCATGGAACTCATCATGGCCGCCGATGTCCTGCTTGGCCCATAGGCCGAACTCGTTGCGATAGGCAGGATTGTTCGGGTTGGTTTTGGAGAACAGGTCCGGACGGAAGTCCGGGCCGCCCGGCGTGTAGTCGAGCAGATGGATGCCACGCACGACGAGGCGTTCGCCACCAGCGCGCGCCGGGTCATTCACGTCGTAGTTGAACTGCACATAGAGCTGTTGCCCGGCTGCGCCGGTCGGATTGATGTCGGTGTGATTGACGCCGACGATCCGCACGATGTTGCCGTTGTCGCCGATCATCGAGTCGGCATCGCGGGCAAAACGCGAATTGGCCAGCGTGCCGTCATTCGGCAGATTATCGTCATTGCGATCAATCTCGATGCCGGCGCCGCCGAAAATATAGTCGTCTCCGTCAGGCCGCATATTCGGATCGATGAGGCTGAAGAAGGACGAGGAACCGCCGATCAGATCATCCTGGCCGAGACCGCCGAATATCTGGTCGTCGCCGCCACCGCCTTCGATATAGTCCTGGCCGTCGGTCGCCGCCGTGAAGGAGGCGATCACCGTCAGCGGACCGATCGGATCGGTGACGCCGGCGGATGTGCGCGATGCGCCGACATGCGAGGTACCGGCAAAGGCAAGCTCGATGCCGCCGTCGCCCTGCACCACGTCATGGCCGAGCTGACCTAACAGTTCGTCATTGCCTTCGCTGCCGGCGATATAGTCGTTGCCGAAGCTGCCGACGCCGGCCGCGCCCTCGTCGAAGGCAAAGGTGTGCAGCGCCGCGTAGTCGACCGAATACTCGCTCCACCACGGAGCCCCGTCCGGATCGCGATACCGCCGCGCGATGCTGTCGACCAGCAGCAGGCCGCTGTTGTCGGCATTGACTGTGCCGAGGCCGGCCGGCATCGGCCGGTCGGTACGGCTGTACATCAATGTTCCGGCCAGCGTCTGGAAGCGCAGACTGAACGTGTCATTGTACAGATTGCCGTGAGCGCCGCCCTGGCGCGACAGGTAGACGTTGTCGCCGAAGACGCGATCGTCCTGCTGGTCACCATCGAGCAGATCATGCCCGGCGCCGCCGACGATGACGTCGCGGTCGAGGCCGCCGAACACCACGTCGTCGCCGCCATTTTGCAGTTCGGCCGATTTGATGCCGGTGACCAACGCCAGCTCGGTCGTCTGGATGCGCTGCTTCAAGGCTGACGGGAAGTTCGGATCGTCGACGAACATTTCGATCACGCCGTGATCGGCGAAGATGATGTCGTCGAAGTCGCCGAGCAGGCCGGCAGCCGCGACCGAACTCGGCCCATAGCCGAGATGCGAAGCGCCATCGCCGAAGATCACGTCGTCGCCCGCATTCATCAGGTCGCGAACCGACGACTTGACCGGCTTGATCGTCGTGCCGTTGGTGTCGGCATTCGGATCGGCCGAAGGCAACGGACTGTTGTCGACCGTGTCGATGAACAGCTGGCGCGTGAAGATATTCACGTTGACGCCGCTATCGCCATAGATGTGGTCGGCGCCGCGATTGCCGATGATCAGGTCGTCGCCGGAACCGCCGGCGAGATGATCGCCAGCCTGGCTGCCGTAGATCGTGTCGTTGCCCGCGCCGCCATAGATCGTCAGACCGACGCTCGGCAGGTTTGCCGACAGCGTGCCGGCGAACAAGGCGCTGGCGTCGATGATGTCGTTGCCGGCTAGCTTGTAGGGATTGGCGAGCGGGAACACCCACTCGTCATCCTCGTTCTCGCCGTCCTGCAGTTGCGGGAACGGATCGAACGGCTTCTCGCCGAATTCCATACCCAAGAC
>NZ_RZQY01001320.1:0-514 GCF_003998575.1 Mesorhizobium sp. M7A.F.Ca.CA.001.10.2.1
AATCAAACATCATAATTTTTTATGGAGAGTTTGATCCTGGCTCAGGATGAACGCTGGCGGCGTGCCTAATACATGCAAGTCGAGCGAACAGATAAGGAGCTTGCTCCTTTGACGTTAGCGGCGGACGGGTGAGTAACACGTGGATAACCTACCTATAAGACTGGGATAACTTCGGGAAACCGGAGCTAATACCGGATAAGATTTTGAACCGCATAGTTCAATAGTGAAAGACGGCCTTGCTGTCACTTATAGATGGATCCGCGCCGTATTAGCTAGTTGGTAAGGTAACGGCTTACCAAGGCAACGATACGTAGCCGACCTGAGAGGGTGATCGGCCACACTGGAACTGAGACACGGTCCAGACTCCTACGGGAGGCAGCAGTAGGGAATCTTCCGCAATGGGCGAAAGCCTGACGGAGCAACGCCGCGTGAGTGATGAAGGTCTTCGGATCGTAAAACTCTGTTATCAGGGAAGAACAAACGTGTAAGTAACTGTGCACGTCTTGACGGTACC
>NZ_RZQY01001321.1:0-510 GCF_003998575.1 Mesorhizobium sp. M7A.F.Ca.CA.001.10.2.1
TAGTAATAATCATTGCTACAATTAACCATGGTGAAATGACAATAATTTCTGGCCATTTCACGCCAGACAATGAACCTACTAACCAAAACATAACAGATGAGTTTGAATCTTCATTTAATAAGATAACACCTTGTGTCATACTACTAAAAAATAAATGGACTGCCATACCAGCTAGTGCAAGTTTGACTGGTGTCATAGATCTAGTTGAACCTGACAAAGTATACACGGTTAAACCACCTATAAATGCACCAATCATTGCTAATATCATTGAATAATTTTCAAGAGCTGGCATAAGAACAGTGATTAGTACAATGACAAAAGATGCCCCACCATTAACACCAAATATTTGTGGTGATGCTAAGGGATTTCGAGTTATAGATTGCATTAATAGTCCTGCTAGACCTAAAGCGCCACCTATTAATAATCCTGCTAACATACGAGGCATTCTTGAATTATGTATTAAAAATGTCTGTTCCGTATCCGTATGTCCTGTAATATAATGAACAATAT
>NZ_RZQY01001322.1:0-507 GCF_003998575.1 Mesorhizobium sp. M7A.F.Ca.CA.001.10.2.1
GGAATTTTTCATCGATGACCAGCCGGCCGTGATCCAGATCGTAGACGTTGCGGTCGGTGAGCAGCCATCTGGCAAAGGACGGCTTGTCGGCCAGCACGGTGGCGCGGTCGATCTGGTTTTCCATCTTCGCTTCATAGAAGCTGGACGTCGCCGGATCCCATTTGAAGATCTTCAGGAGGTATTCGGCATGACCGCCGAAATCGCGCCGCGTCGAGGCAGACAGGCGCAGCACCTGCATGTTGAGTTCGAGTCGCATGATCTGCGACGAATTGAGCATGGCGCCCGACAGCGGCCCCTCGTCGGAGCGCAGCCAGGCGGCAAGCTGGTCGGGCGGCAGGTCCTTTTTTCCGGCTGCCAGCCAGCGCTGGGCAATATCGGCGCAGGACACATCGGTGGCGCCTGGCAGGTCCTTGGAGGCGCGCGCTTGTGCCTGCCTGGGTTTGGCGTTGAACACCAGGCTCATGGTCAACGGCAGCCGCGAGGAAATGCGCTGGCCCGCCTTTCCCT
>NZ_RZQY01001323.1:0-506 GCF_003998575.1 Mesorhizobium sp. M7A.F.Ca.CA.001.10.2.1
AGATGCGACTTGGCAATTCCTGCGTCGGCGTCGTGGCACCCTCGAAAGCCGGCCGCCGCCTTGTCCGCCAATCAATCGCCAAGGGAATGCGGCGCACGGTGCGTGTGCTCCCTGTGCGCGAAAATCGGCGAAACATGCTGATTTTGTTGCCGGAACAGCGCCGGAATGGACTTTGCACACCTCTGCGAGGCAGAATACGCCGCTCGCCCGTTGATTGATTGGTCGCCTGCGGCTAACGATCACGGCAAGGTTGGCAAAGACAGAGGGACCCGCTTGGACGCGATCGAAAAAGCGATCCGGAACGCCTTGGAGAAAGGCAATGCCGAGGACCGCGCGTTCCGCGAGAGGGTCTATCGCTCGGCTTTTGCCGCGCTCGATCGCGCGCTCCAGGCCAATCCGGGTGTGACCGTTGAGGTCGCCATCAAGCGCCGCAAGGCAATTCAGGCGAAAATCACCGAAATCGAATCCGAGTTCCTGCCGGCGGTGCCGGATGTCGGTCCGCAGGG
>NZ_RZQY01001324.1:0-506 GCF_003998575.1 Mesorhizobium sp. M7A.F.Ca.CA.001.10.2.1
CAGTCATTGCATTTCTAGGCATATTTCTCCAAGGATGATCTGCAGGAGCAGGTTGTGGATACCATACGTCGCCAGCATAGCCTTGAATGTGTTTAGATTCTAATTGTTTTACTAATGCTTCTGTATCTACAATTTTACCTCTAGCTGTGTTAACTAAATAACTACCTTCTTTCATTTTACTTAACACATCGTTATTAAATAGTGTATCTGTATCTGGTGTAAGTGGTGCATGAATAGTAATTGCATCACTTGTTGATACTAATGTTTCAAAATCTACAAATTTTGAATGTTCATTATCTTTTTGGTTGATTGGGTCATAATGTTGAATTGTTACGTTAAATGGTGCTAAACGTTCAGCTACTAATTGACCAATTCTACCAAAACCAAAGATACCGATTGTTTTATTTTGTAATTCATGTGCGTCATTACCAACTTTAGAAAGGTTCCATTCACCTTCAACTGATTGTCTATGACCTTCTTCATAATTACGTAGTAAGATTAATAAG
>NZ_RZQY01001325.1:0-505 GCF_003998575.1 Mesorhizobium sp. M7A.F.Ca.CA.001.10.2.1
ACATATGTTTTTATCCAATATAAATTAGAAAAAATTAAGAATATAAATCTACTATATCACGACATTGTTTAGCCGCAGCTTTAGGATCGTCAGCGTTTGCAATGCCACCACCAACAATAATTAAATCTGGTTTTTCAGCTGCAACTGTTTTAATTGTATCTGGTTTGATCCCACCTGCTACAGCTACTTTTGAATTTGAAATAACTGATTTAACAGTACGTAAACTTTCTAAAGGTGAAGCACCTTTAGCTTGTAAATCATAACCCGTATGCACCGCAATATAGTCAGCACCCATTTCATCTAATTCTGCTGCACGTTGTTTTAAATTTTGAACCGCAATCATATCAACTAATAATTCTTTACCATTATTGTGAGCTTCTTCAATAGCACTTTTAATTGAAGCATCCTCAGAAACACCAAGAATTGTCACAATATCAGCCCCAAATTTTACAGCTTGACTTACTTCATATCCAGCAGCATCCATAATTTTTAAATCTGCTAATAC
>NZ_RZQY01001326.1:0-501 GCF_003998575.1 Mesorhizobium sp. M7A.F.Ca.CA.001.10.2.1
CATCAAGAGTCAGTTCATTCTCTCCATGGTGGCTGCCGCGGCTCTGATCGGGCTGGTCGGTGGCGTCGCGATCTTTACGCAGAAAGTGGCGACCAAATCGTTGGGGTTGACCGAAGCGACCAACGTCGCGCGGGAATTGGCCGACACCATCGTCTTCAAATCATCCGACGGGACGCCTTCGCTGCTCGAGCGGCCCGAGGCGCTCAAGCAATTCATGTTGCACCAGCACCGCCGCCTGCACCGGGATTTCCTGGTCCTCGACAACAACAAGACCATCCTCGCCCATGCCGCAGACGAAGAGCACCAGGTCGGCGACAAATTCGGTCACGACCCCGGCAACGAAATCGGCCAGACCCTGGCGGACGGCATTCCGCGCAGATTTGTCGATCCGGAGGAAGTGAACGCCATACTGGCTGTTCCGATCGAAAATCCCGAGGGTACGATCATCGGCGCCGTGCTGCTGGAATATGACCCTGTTCTGCAGGCCGCCGAACAAAGCAC
>NZ_RZQY01001327.1:0-501 GCF_003998575.1 Mesorhizobium sp. M7A.F.Ca.CA.001.10.2.1
AATTCCTGGTTGGTTTAAAGATTTTGTACAAGTAGGTAACGACTTAATTTGGTCTCAGTATCTAATTGGATTGTTACTTACAGCAGGATTCTTTTTCACTATCAGTTCTAAGTTTGTACAACTACGAATGTTACCAGAAATGTTTAGAGCGTTGGTCGAGAAACCAGAAACATTAGAAAGTGGTAAAAAAGGTATTTCACCGTTCCAAGCATTTGCGATTAGTGCAGGTTCAAGAGTAGGTACTGGAAATATTGCCGGTGTTGCTACAGCAATTGTACTTGGTGGTCCTGGTGCGGTATTTTGGATGTGGATTATTGCATTTATAGGTGCGGCAAGTGCTTTTATGGAAGCTACTTTAGCTCAGGTTTATAAAGTTCATGATAAAGATGGTGGTTTCCGTGGTGGACCAGCTTATTACATAACTAAAGGTTTAAACCAAAAATGGCTTGGTATTGTGTTTGCGATATTAATTACAGTTACCTTCGCATTTGTATTTAATAC
>NZ_RZQY01001328.1:0-500 GCF_003998575.1 Mesorhizobium sp. M7A.F.Ca.CA.001.10.2.1
TTAACCATTTTACGAATTCATCACGTGTAAATGATGTCGCACCTTTTTCTACTTTCACTGGTGCAGCTTTGACTTTTACGTTTTGTTTGTAGTATTTAGCTATTAATTTATCGAGATTTGATGTATTTCTGCCATAACCAGACGCTTCTAATGCATTTCCTGGGTCTTGTTTATCTGCTTGAATATCTTGATGTCCTGGCATTCTAGTTTTGTAATCAATATGCCAATACTCTGCAAGATATGCTAATACTCTAGCACCATTGTCTAACGCTTTTCTACTACGTTCTCTATCACTGAAATAACATATTTCAACACCTATCGCTACATCGTTAGCGTCTTTGTTGTACCAAATGTTATCTGTAGGCGCGTCATAAAGCACGTGCCAAGCTTTCTCTGTCGTCGGTATACAAATGATACATTCTTTATCATCAACGAATATATGCGCGCTAGCTACACTGTTCCAAGGTATATTATAAGTATTCTCATAATAAGTCACATTC
>NZ_RZQY01001329.1:0-498 GCF_003998575.1 Mesorhizobium sp. M7A.F.Ca.CA.001.10.2.1
GCGATGGCGCCGGCGGTCGCCGAGAGCGGCGCCGGCGGGCGGGCGAAGGCCGGCAGCGGCTGCACGCTGCCCGGCCGAGCCATTGCGTCCATGACGGCGCGGAACACGGTCTGGGCGTCGAAGACCGGATCGGCGAAACCGCCCTCGATCGATTGCGCTGCAATGTCCATCAGTCTTCTCCGCGAACCATGGTGAAGAAATCCACCTTCGTTGCCGCCGTCTCGGCGCGGCGTTTTTCATGCGCTGCGGTTAGAGCCGACCGCAGGGGCGCTATCAGCCCGGTCTCGACCTCATTGCGGCGGGCAGGGTCCTGCCACAGCGCGTCGGCGATGGCCGCCAGCTTCGCCTTCTGCTTGTCGCGGCCAAGCGCATAGCAATGGCCGACCTGACCGGAGGGCAGCCGGACGGTGGCGCGGGTAACGGTCGCCTCGCCGACATTGAAAGGGGCGCCGCCGCCGCCGATGCGGCCGCGCAGGGTGACAAGGCCGGTTTCGGGGC
>NZ_RZQY01000132.1:0-11257 GCF_003998575.1 Mesorhizobium sp. M7A.F.Ca.CA.001.10.2.1
ATCGAGGAGCGTGCCGGCACCATGGAGCGTGCGCTCTCGACAGGCGTAGACAACGTCCGCGCCGTGCTCGAGAAGAGCGCCGTGTTTGTCGCCGGCGCCCTGCGCGAAAAGGTGCTGGAAGTCACCAGCACCCTGCACGAGCAGGCCGGTGCCGCTTTCAGCGACGCCGACCGCAAGATCGCCGAGCGCGCCGAGCAGACGTCCGCCGCCCTGCTGGCGCGGGCCGAAGACATCGCCCGCACCTTCGAGGATGCAGACCGTCGCCTCCACGCTCGCGCCGAAGACACGTCCAACGCCTTGCTTGCCCGTGCCGACGATACGTCCAGCTCGCTGCTGGCCCGCGCGCATGAAACCGCCGATCAGCTGGCCGCTCGCGCAAGCGAGATCGCCGGCACCTTCGACGCCGCGGATCAGAAGCTGGCCGCCCGTGCCCAGGAAGCCGCCGATCAGCTGACTGCCCGGGCCCAGGACACCGCGGATCATCTGGCCGCCCGTGCAAGCGAGATTGCCGGCACGTTCGATGCGGCCGACCAGAAGCTGGTTGCCCGCGCTATCGAGACCGCCCAGTCGCTGGCCGCGCGTGCCGGCGACATCCTGCGCAACTTCGAAGGCGCCGACCAGCGGCTCGGCATGCGCATCGGCGAATCGGCCGAAGCGCTTGCCGCACGCGCGTCGGACCTTGGCCGCATTTTCGATGCCGCCGACCAGCAACTCGTCTCGCGCATCGCCGAAGGTTCGGAAGCGCTGTCGAGCCGTGCCTCGGAAATCGGCCGTATCTTCGACGAGGCGGATCAGCGTCTGGTGTCGCGCATCGCCAGCAGCACCTCCACGATCGGCGAGCATGCCGAGACGATCGTCGGTGCCTTTGCCGATACCGAGCAACGGGTTGCCGAACGCGCAAGGCGGACCGGCCAGGAGATGGCCGTGCACGCCCGCGAAATCGAGCAGGCGCTTGCCGGTGCGGACGAGCGTTTCGCGTCGAGTGCCGCGGCCGCGGCAGCCCGTGTCGAAGAGCAGGTCTCAGGCGTCGAGAACCGCCTCGCCTTCACAGCCGAGACGATGGGCCAGAAGCTCAACGAACAGGTGTCGAATGCCGAGGCGCAACTCGTCTCGCGCGCCAATGTGATCGCCGAGACCTTCACCGCGGTTGGCCAGCATATCGGCCAAAGCACCAACGATGCCGCCAAGACGATCGGCGCCAACACCCGCGAACTCAACACCATGCTCGCCGCACGTTCGGCCGAAATGTCGAAGATCCTCGACGAAACCGCACGGCCCCTGGTCGAGCGCTTCGCCCAGGGCGGCTCGGACCTGCAAAAGAGCATGGAAGAGGTCACCGAACGCGCCACCGAGAAGCTGCGCAGCGAGAATGCCGCGCTTGTCGACGCGCTCGCCAGCCGCACCGCCGAAACCTTGTCGGCGGTCGAAGGCGCCCGCTCGTCGCTGTCCGACAGCGTCGCTGATCTCATCGGCCGCATGACCAAGTCCAGCTCGCAGCTCGGCCAGCTGATCGATCAGGCCGCGGTCAATCTCGGCCAGGTCGATGAACGCCTGAGCGGCAGCACGCAAAGCTTCGCCGCCACCACGGAAAAAGCCGCGCAGACCTTCGCCAGCTCGGCACGTCTGGTCGATTCGAACACGACGAGGCTGACGGAACTGTCGTCGTCCACCTTGCGCGAGGTGGCGTCGATCGCCACCAAGTTCGACGAACACAGCCGCCTGCTGTCCAGCGCTTCGGACCTGCTGAGCTCGGCCCAGAGCAATCTCGAACACACGCTCGAACGGCAATCGTCGCTCGAAGACCTCGCTGTCGGCCTGGTCAAGAAGTCGGAAGATCTCGAAAGGGTCATGCGCTCGTTCGAAAATCTCGTCGGCCAGACGCTGCAGAACGCCGAAGGCAAGACGATGGAGTCGGCCGACAAGATCCGCAACGCCATCACCGACGTCGTCGATTCGGCAACCAAGCGCTTTGCCGATGCCACCGAGGAGATGCGGCGCACCGCCGGCTCGATCAAGAGCGAACTCGACCTGACCCGGGCCGAGCTCAAGAAGGGCGTCATCGAAATGCCCGAAGAGGCAAAGGAATCGACCTCGGCCATCCGCCGCGCCGTTTCCGAGCAGATCAACGCCCTGAAGGAGCTTTCGGACATCGTGGCCAAGTCCGGCCGCGGCGGTGACGGGTCCGAACCACGCAACCTGCGTCCGGCGCCGCAAGCGCCGGCCGCACGCGCTGCCGAGCCGCCGCGCCGCGCACCGGCACCGCAGCCGGACCTGCGCACGCCTCAGGCGCCCTTGGGCGGCCCTGCATTGCGCGGCACGCTCGACCTTGAGCGTCCTGCCGAGGCGGCACCGCGTCCGCGCGGCGATGCCAGCGCCCGCACGCCCCAGGGCGGATGGGTGCGGGATCTGCTGACCGCGGCATCGAACGATGAGGACCTCAGGTCGGCAGCCCCTACGGCCCCCGTGGAAGCGCAGCGCGCTACCCCTGCCCAGCGCTCGCCCCTGCATGTCGTGGAATCGCTGAACTCGCTCTCCGTCGATATCGCGCGTGCCATCGACCACGAGGCTTCGATCGAGCTGTGGAACCGCTACCGGCGTGGCGAGCGTGACGTGTTCACAAGGCGGCTCTACACGTTGAAGGGACAGCAGACGTTCGACGAGATCCGTCGCAAGTATCAGGCGGAAGCCGAGTTCCGCGCCGCTGTCGACCGCTACTGCGACGATTTCGAGAAGCTGCTCAAGGATGTCTCGCGCAACGACCGCGACAACATCATGGCGCAGACCTACCTGACGTCGGACACCGGCAAGGTCTACACCATGCTGGCCCATGCGAGCGGCCGCCTGCACTGAGCGGGCGACGAGGATCACAATCGGTCGGCGCCGCCCCTCATCCGCCTGCCGGCACCTTCTCCCCATATAGTGACGGGGAGAAGGAGATGGCCGCACTCCCGGCGCCCATTCAGCAACGTTGGCGATTGGCGAAATCTTCGGCGACAACGTCTTTCTCCCCGTCACTATACGGGGAGAAATGCCCGGCAGGGCAATGAGGGGCGGCGCAAACCAAAGATCTTTAGTCGATGCGCTGTGCGACGTGGTTTCAACGCGACGCACGATCGCTTTGAAAGCTCGGCCGGCTCAGATCACCGAATCCGTCCAGCGCACGATTTGCCCGGCGGCGTCGCCGAACGCCTTGTCGAGCGCGCTGACATAGGCAGGATTGCCGCTGCCCGAGACGGGTGCGGCTGCGGTGAAGCTCTTGGAGGCACGGACCTCGCCGTTGCGATCGTTCAGGATCCGCACGAACAGATCGACCTCGGCATGTTCGCCGCCGTCGACACGCACCTCGAAGGACCGGATTTCGACGATCACCTGATAGTCGATCGCCAGGCCCTCGCCCGGCTTGCCGACGCCGGCAAAGCTGCCCGAGCGCTGGAAGGTCTCGGCCAGCCGCGCCTGCACGATCAGCGGCAGCCGGTCGGCCCATTGCGCGCCCTTAAGATACTGGATCGAGCGATCCGACGGTTTGATGACGATGTTCTGGCTGTCCAGCGCCTTGAGCGCCGACGGCTGCGCGATCAGGATCTGGCGGCGGCTATGGCCATGCGCGTCGATCGACGGCGCCGACAGCTCGAACGTATCGAGCGGCGCGGGCTTGCCGCCCAACGCCGCGCAGCCGGCCAGCGTCAGGGCAAGCAGTGCCGCAGCCGATGTCAACCCGCCCGTTTTCACCCACACAGACTTCACGCGCGATCCCCGTTGTCCCCGGATCGTAAGATCGACCCGCTTTCGCGGCTCATGTTTCTGGGGCGCGCCGTCGCCGAAGTCAACGCCGCGCCCTGCCATCGAATTGCCGAACCTCGCCGTCGCCACCCGAAAGGATGCGCTGCGGATTGCGGCTGAGATCGGTCACCGCCTCTTCGATGCGGCTGATCGAACGGCGGCTGTCCTGCACCAAGGCCTCGACATTCGAAAGTCCCTGTCCCGAGAAGCGCGCCAGATTGTCGGTGATGACGCCAAGGCGGGCATTCAGCGTGTCGGCAACCTGCTTGAACGACTTCAGCGTCGCCCTGGCATCCGCCATCACGCCATCGGCCTGCCCCGACCCGAGCAAGGTATCGACCCTGGCAAGAATGCCATCGACCCGCACCGAGGCATCGTTGAGCCGTTGCGCGAGCTGCTTTGCGTCCTTGATCGTCTGGTCGATGTCGTCGGCCCGGTTGGCGAACTTGTGGGTCACCTCAGCGATATCGGCGGCGGCCTTGTCGGCGCTCTCGCTGGCCTTTTGGATGTTGGCGAGCGCCGAGCGCACTTGTGCGGGATCGATACCGTCGATCACGTTGTCGACCTTGGCCAGCGTGCCTTGCGTCCGTTTGGCGAAGTCGTTGACCGATCCCACGGCTGTATCGACGTTCTTGATCACGCCGTCGAGCTGCTTCGACGTCTCCTTGAGGTTACCGGTTACCGCGTCGACATTGGCGACGATGCTCTTGATCTTGTCCTTGTCGACGGCGTTGAGAAGGCCTTCGGCTGCTTTCAGCGTGCCGTCGAGTTTGCCGGAAACGCCTTTAAGCTCATCCGCCAGCGTGCTGGCGGCGGACAGGAATTTGTCGATGCCATCCGAATTCTTGGCCAGCGCATCGGAGAAGGTCTGAACATTCTGGACGGTCTGCGTCAGCGGCCCGCGAACGTCCCTGGTGAAGCCTTCGAGCTCGGTCAGCACCTTGTCGGCGCGGGTGAAGATATTCTGCGCCGTCTGCAAGAGGTTGGTCACCGCCGACGGGTTGGCGACGATCTCGGCGACCTTGCCTTCCTTTTCCGCCTGGTCGAGGAGTTTCACTTCCTTGGGGTCGGCGCCCTTGAGCTCGATGTTGGCCTGCCCGGTCAGGCCGGCAAGCCCGATATCGGCTTGCGTCGATTTGGTGATCGGCGTCATGCGGTCGATCTCGGTATCGGCGATGGCAACCGTCGGATTGTCGACGTCGATATAGACGCGCTTGACGTCGCCGACCTTGACGCCGTTGAACAGCACGAAACTGCCGCGGCCAAGCCCGGACGCAGAGCCCGGAATGCGCACGCGCAGCAACGTCGTCTCGCCCTTGTCGCCGATGGCCGCCGTCCAGTAGACGAAGGCAAACGCCGCCAGGATCGCGGCCAGCGTGAAGATGCCGACAATGACGTAGTTGGCTCTGGTTTCCATTGTCCCACTTATGGCTATGCGCGCGCCGCAAGATCAAGTTGCCGGGCGCGTTTTCCGCGGAAATAGGACTTTACCCACGGTTCCTCGCTCTTCAGCATGTCGTCGATGGTGCCTTCGACCAGCACTTTCTTCTTGCCGAGCACGGCCACCCGGTCGCAAGCGGTGAACAGCGTGTCGAGATCGTGCGTGACCATGTAGACAGTCAAATCCATCGTATCGCGCAGCTTGACCACCAGCTCGTCGAACTCCGCCGCGCTGATCGGATCGAGGCCCGATGTCGGCTCGTCGAGGAAGACGATGTCGGGATCGAGCGCCAGCGCCCGGGCCAGCGCGGCGCGCTTGATCATGCCGCCGGACAGTTCGGACGGGAATTTCTGCGCTGCATCGGGCGGCAGCCCGACCAGCTCGATCTTGAGCATCGCCAGTTCGTCCATCAGCTTTCGCGGCAGGTCGAGATATTCGCGCATCGGCACCTGGACGTTTTCCTGCACTGTCAGCGCCGAGAACAACGCGCCGTGCTGGAACAGCACGCCAAGTCGCATGTCGATGCGCAGACGCTCGGCATCATCAGCTTTCTCGACATCGACGCCGAACAGCTTGATCGTACCCGACTGCTTGCGCGTCAGGCCGAGAATGGTGCGCAGCAGAACGGATTTACCAGCACCCGAGGCGCCGACAAATCCAAGGATTTCGCCGCGCCTTATGTCGAGCGACAGTCTGTCGAGGATAAGCTTGTCGGCGAAGGACACGCTGATGTCGTGCGCGGATAGCACGATGTCGCCCTCACCCGCCTCATCCGCCAATGCGCCCGCCCTTTTCCTGTTTCGCAGGTTCATCTCAGAACTCGATCGCTGCGTAGAACATGGCAAAAAGTCCGTCGAGGATGATGACGACGAAGATCGACTTCACAACCGAAGCGGTAACATGCTGGCCGAGCGATTCGGCGCTGCCGCCGACCTTCATGCCTTCGACCGAGGCAATCGTGCCGATGATCATGGCCATGAACGGCGCCTTGATCAGGCCGGCAAAGATGGTGCTGAGATCGATGGCGACGCGCAACCGGTCGATGAAGGCGGCGGGCGGGATGTCGGAATAGAGCCAGGCAGCCAGTATGCCGCCGCCGAGTGCGGCGAAATTGGCGATGATGGTCAGGCATGGCAAGGCGATGACCAGCGCCACGAGCCGCGGAAAGACCAGGACGCCGATCGGGTTGAGCCCGATGACCTTCAGCGCGTCGACCTCCTCGCGCATCTTCATCGAGCCGATCTCGGCGGTGATCGCGCTGCCGGAGCGGCCGGCGATCATGATCGCCGTCATCAGCACGCCGAGTTCGCGCAGGATCAGCACGCCGACCAGGTCGACGACGAAGATATCGGCGCCGAAATAGCTGAGCTGATAGGCGCCTTGCTGGGCAACGATGGCGCCGACGATCGCCGACATCAGCACCACCACCGGAATGGCGCCGACGCCCATGCGGTCGATCTGGTTGAAAATCGCCGCCGGGTTGACGGCATGGCCACGGCCGAGCTTCATCTGCGCGCCACGGATGGTGGCGCCGAGGATGTTCATCGAAGCGAGAAAATCGTCGCGCATCTCGTAGACGCGGCGGCCGACCGCCTCAAGCGCGCGAATGACGATGTTGGGCGGCCGCGCCGGGCCGGATTCGGGTTCGCGCCGCACGGCCTCGCCGACAGCTTCGAGCAGGATCGAAGCGATCTCGCTCTGGCCTTGCATCTGGATCTCGACGCCCTTCTTCTCGAAGGCGCTGACCAGCCGGTCGATCAGCCAGGCGCCGGCGGTGTCCATCTTCTCGATCTTGGAAACATCGAGCGCCAAGGTTTTGAAGCCGCTTCGCTTTTCGATCTTGCGCATGTCGGCGTCGATGAGCGCGACGGTCCTTGTGGTCCAGATTCCGGAGAAAGCGCAGCCAAGAACGCCATCCTCCTCGCCGATCGCCACGCGCGGTTCGTGGTCAGCCTCCCCTGCGGTCGTGCCGCTTGCGTCGCGCTTGCCGATGGTCAACATGGCGTCCTGTTTAGCCTGACGGGTCTGACCTGTCGATTTGCCGACAACGCTTGTCGCACAGCAGGAGCAGAAAAATATGGCGCGTGTCATTTCGGTCGAGGCCGAGCGTTTTCCCATCGCCGGAACCTTCACCATTTCGCGAGGTTCCAAGACCGAAGCCGAGGTGATCTCCTGCACGATCGGCGAGGGCGGCCACCTCGGCCGCGGCGAATGCGTCCCCTACAAGCGCTATGGCGAGACCATGGAGGGCGTGCGCGACGCGATCGAGGCCATGCGCGGCCGGATCGCCGGTGGCATCAGCCGGACCGCCTTGCTCGATGCTATGCCGGCCGGAGCCGCCCGCAACGCCATAGACTGCGCCCTGTGGGACCTGGAGGCAAAGCTCAGCGGAACCTCGGTAGCAGTCGCGATAGGTGCTCTTCCCTTGCAGGCGCTCGAAACCGCCTACACGCTGTCGCTGGGCGAGCCGGAGGCGATGGCGGCGAAGGCTCGCGCCAATGCGGCGCGGCCGCTGCTCAAGGTCAAGATCGGCGGCGACAACGACATCGCCCGCATCCGCGCGGTCAGGCAGGCAGCGCCAGACAGCCGCATCATCCTCGACGCCAATGAGGGCTGGAGCGACGACAACATCGTTGCGAACCTCGCCTTTGCCGCCGAACAAGGCATCGCGCTGATCGAGCAGCCGCTGCCGGCCGGTCATGACGAAATCCTGCGCCATATCGCCCATCCCGTGCCGATCTGCGCCGATGAAAGCGTGCACGAGGCTGAGAATCTCGAAGCGCTTGTCGGTCTCTACGATGCCGTCAACATCAAGCTCGACAAGTCGGGGGGCCTGACTGCGGCACTGGTGCTGCGCGATCGCGCCCGCGAACTCGGTTTCGGCGTGATGGTCGGCTGCATGGTCGGCACGTCATTGGCGATGGCGCCGGCGGTGCTGCTTGCCCAGCATGCCGATTTCGTCGACCTCGACGGTCCGCTGCTGCTTGCCCGCGACCGGGTACCGGGCCTTGTCTACCAGGGATCGCTGGTGTCACCGCCCGAAGTGGCGCTGTGGGGCTGAGCGCGCTGCAAGGCCGATCAGCACGAGGCCGATCAAGGCGATCGGGATCATGGCAAAGAAGCCGTCCACGCCGAGATGGTCGTAGAGCGGGCCGGACGCCAGCGTCACCACCGCCATGAAGAAGCCGTTGGAGAAATAGGCAATGCCTTGCGCGGCACCTGTCCGCTCCTCGGAGACGGTTTCGCCGATCATCTTCTGCAGGCCGATCAGCCCAAGCGCCACCGAGACCGAGTGCAGCGACTGGACACCGAAGAAACCGGGAATGCCGAGGCCGAGCGGCCAGACCAGCGGAAAGGCGATCCAGCGCACGATGGAGCCGATCCCCGCCATCACCATGATCGACACGACGGAGAACCGGTCAAAAAAGCGGGTGAACATCATGAACATGCAGACTTCCGACACCACGCCCCAAGCCCATAAGAGACCGACAACCGAATCGCTGAGGCCGATCGATTTCCAGTAGATGGAGACGAAACCGTAGAGGAATGCGTGGCTGGCGGTGATGACGCCGACACCGACGGAAAAATACAGGAAATACGGGTTGAGAAGCTTCGGCGCCGAATGCTGGATATCAGTGGCCGACAGCGGTGAGGCGCGCCGCGGACGGCCTAGACGCGGCGCCAGCAGGCCGGCGGCAAGGGCCGCGGCAAACGCCGCCAGAATGATAACCGGAACGGCCTGCGAGCCGGTTGCCGACAGAATGAAGCCGCCGGCGACATTGGCGCAGAGATAGGAGATCGAGCCCCATTTGCGCATGCTTGTGTAGTTCGAACCGAAGCGGCGGACACCCGAAAGCGCCAGCGAATCGGCGATCGGCGAATGCGGCGTCCAGACAATGGTCAGCGCCAGTGAGACCGCCAGCACCATCGCATAGGTCGATGGCAGGAAATAGCCTGCCGACAGGAGCAGTGATGCAGCCATCAGCGCGACATAGACATCGGCGCGGTCCCTGGCACGGTCGGCCAACGCGGTCAGTAACGGCGTCGTCACCACGCGCAGGAACATCGGCGCCGCCAGAATGACGGCGATCTGCTCGGCGTGAAAACCCTTGGCCTGCAGCCACAGTGGAAAATAAGGCAAATGCGTTCCGAGCGGCACGTACAGCGTCGCGAAGATCAGGCTCATGCGCAGTTCGAAATGGCGCGGCTTGACGAGTTGTTCGGGCGAGAGCTGCGGCAGGGCCATGAATCGATCCAATCGCGCTGTATTCGACCGGACGGCAACGCGTATCGATCCCTTAACATGGACGAAAACCGGACGAAACCGGTTGGACTAATTGATCGATTCCGAAGCCCGAAAAAGACTTCGGACTATGCCGCCTGCCCTACCCGGTCCGCGATGAGCAACGGGACAAAGGGCTCGTCCGGCGCTTCTGGCAGCACCTGCGCCCAGGTCAGGATTTCCATGCGGCCGTCAAAATGCTCGACCACGGCCGTGCAGCTTTCCACCCAGTCGCCGGTGTTGATGTACTGGACATCGCCAAAATTCTCGATGACGGCATGATGGATGTGGCCGCAAATGACGCCGTCGACGTGTGAACGACGCGCCTCATCCGCAAGCATGGTCTGGAACGAGCCGATGAAGTTCACCGCTTTCTTGACGTTGTGCTTGGCCCAGGACGAAAACGACCAATACGGCAGGCCGAGCAGTTGCCGCAGCCGCGTCACCACGCGATTGACCAGCATGGCCGCGTCATAGGCGTGATCACCGAGATAGGCGAGCCAGCGCGCATTGTGGACCACGGTGTCGAACTGGTCGCCATGGATGACGAGCAGGCGCTTGCCGTCGGCGGTCTCGTGGATGGCACGGTCGGCGACGACGATGCCGCCGAAATGCACGCCCTGGAACTGGCGGGCGAACTCGTCATGGTTGCCGGCGATGTAGGTGATGTTGGCGCCCTTGCGCGCCTTGCGCAGCAGTTTCTGCACGACGTCATTGTGGCTTTGCGGCCAGTGCCAGCTCCGCCGCAGCCGCCAGCCGTCGACGATGTCGCCCACCAGATAGATGATATCGGCATCGTGATATCGAAGGAAATCGATCAGGAACTCGGCCTTGGCCGCCTTCGAGCCCAGATGGACGTCGGATATGAACATGCTGCGGAAAGTGCGGGGCTCTTGGCCGGACATCGCGATTTCACCGTTGCTTTCGCGAGCCTATGCCCCGATTCATGCAACAACCGTATGACGGTTGCGATTGGTCCAGCCGAAGGACTAGCTTGCCGGCCAAATCACAGGAGAAATCGTCATGGATCTCGGTATCCGCGGAAAGAAGGCCATCGTCTGCGCTTCGAGCAAGGGACTTGGGCGCGGTTGCGCCATGGCGCTGGCCGAGGCCGGCTGCGATGTCGTGGTCAACGGGCGCAACGCCGAACTGGTGGCGAAAACCGCCGCGGAGTTGCGCGAGCGATATGGCGTCACGGTGACGGAAGTCGTCGGCGACGTTTCGAAGCCGGAGGTGCAGAAGGCGCTGCTCGCGGCCTGTCCCGAGCCGGATATCCTGGTCAACAACAATGGCGGCCCGCCGCTTCGCGATTTCCGCACGCTCGATCGCGAAAAGATCCTCGAAGGCGTCACCCAGAATATGGTGACGCCGATCGAGCTCGTGCAGGCCGTGCTGGACGGCATGGCGGCACGCGGCTTCGGCCGCATCGTCAACATCACATCGCTGTCGGTCTATGTGCCCATTCCCGGCCTCGACCTGTCGTCCGGCGCGCGTGCCGGCCTGACCTCGTTCCTTGCCGGCGTGGCCAGAACGGTGATCGACCGCAACGTGACCATCAACAGTCTTTTGCCGGGCAAACTCGACACCGACCGGCTGCGCGGCCCGCACGAGGCCGGCACCATCGAGGATCCTGCCGCAGCCGCTGCACGCAAGACCCGCATCAGCGCTGATGTTCCGGCCAAGCGGCTCGGCACGCCGGAAGAATTCGGCCAGATCTGCGCCTTCCTGTGCTCGGTCCATGCGGGCTATCTGAC
>NZ_RZQY01001330.1:0-496 GCF_003998575.1 Mesorhizobium sp. M7A.F.Ca.CA.001.10.2.1
CCCAGGCGCCTTCCGCCGGCACCTTCACCTTGTCGACATCGATACCGTTCAGCGCCATCACCCGGCCGCGCAGCATCGGCACCTTGGCCAGCACACCCTGCGGCGCCTCCTTGCCGATCAGCGCCGAGAACGACGCGACATCGGCGCTCTGGATGTCGACGAAGAAGAAGTTCGGCGCCCGTTCCGGCAGGCTGCCGGAGATCTGCCGCCTGAGATTGCCGTCGATCAGCGCCAGCGTCACCAGCAGCGTCAGGCCGAGCCCCAAGGACAGCACCACCGATGGCGTCAGCGCGCCTGGCCGATGGATGTTGCCGATAGCGAGCCTGAGCGCCACGAAGCGCACGCGCGGGCTCTTCCTGGCCGCCCATTGCACCAGTGCGCAGACCACGCGCAGCACCAGGAAGGCGAAGACGGTAGCGCCGACAAAGATCGAGGCGATGCGCTGGTCGCCGGAAAACAGAATGGCCAGCGCCGCCAGCAACAGCGCGATGCCTAT
>NZ_RZQY01001331.1:0-492 GCF_003998575.1 Mesorhizobium sp. M7A.F.Ca.CA.001.10.2.1
CGTCCCAGGTGAAGTCCAGCCCGCCGATCGCATCGATGATGGAGCGTGCCGCGATCTTGGCGCCGGCTGCCGAACCCGATTTCAGAATGACCGCGAATTCGTCGCCGCCGAGGCGAGCGACGATATCGTCTGGACCAAGCACGCCGCGAATCGCCTCGGCAACCCGCTTCAGCAGCGCGTCTCCCGCCGCGTGTCCGCCGGTGTCGTTGACCAGTTTGAAGTGGTCGAGATCGATGAACATGAACTGATGTCCGGCGCCTCCGACCGACTTCGTCGTGTCGGCGGTGCCATCCTTGCGCGCCTGGCCGACCAGGTCTTCCATGGCGCGGATGAAGCTCGAGCGGTTGGCAAGGCCGGTCAGCGCATCGTGTGCCGCGGCATGCGCCAGCTGGCGCTGCAGCGCGCGCGCATCGGTAAAGTCCTGGAAGACGATGACCAGCCCGCAGAATTCGTTCCGTTCGTTGATGATCGGCGACACCACCTGGCGGATGC
>NZ_RZQY01001332.1:0-491 GCF_003998575.1 Mesorhizobium sp. M7A.F.Ca.CA.001.10.2.1
CAATAATGATGATTGCCATCAAAATATAAATTACAGCCATAAATGGTACGACAGCAGTAGCTACATTAGCAATTGAACGTAATCCACCAAAAATGATTAACGCTAAAATAATTACGACGATCACAGCAACTACCCAATTAGGTATATTGAAAGCGTTACTCATAGAACTTGCGATTGCATTTGCTTGTACACCAGGCAATAATAATCCGGCAGATATAATCGTACCTATTGCAAATGCTAATCCGTAAATCTTACCCAACTTACCACCGATACCATATTCGATATAATATGCTGGACCACCACGATATTCACCGTTAACTTCACGTTTAAAGATCTGTCCTAATGTTGATTCAATAAATGCACTACTCGCTCCTAAAAAGGCACTCATCCACATCCAAAATACTGCACCAGGACCTCCAATAAAGATTGCTGTTGATACACCAACTATATTACCAGTACCAACACGCCCCGCTAATGACATGGCTATAGCT
>NZ_RZQY01001333.1:0-487 GCF_003998575.1 Mesorhizobium sp. M7A.F.Ca.CA.001.10.2.1
GGATGACGGCACATTGAAGGAGGCGAGCCTCGACGTGTTCGAGGTCGAACCGCTGCCGAAGACCAGTCCGCTGTGGGGGCATCCAAAAGTGTTTGTGACGCCGCACGCGGCAGCGACCTCCGATCCGGTGCATCTGGCGCCGATCATGCTGCGCCAGATGGACGCCTTCGAACGCGGTGAAAAGCTGGACAATCTGGTGGACCGCAAGGCGGGGTACTAGCCAGGCAGAGCGATCTTCTTCTGCTTGTCCGGCTGGCCGCAGTCGCGTCGATCGATCGACCGGTTCATGGCATCGATCTCACCGCTTGCCTTGTCGGTATCGCGTTTGGCCTTGGAGCGCATGTCAGGCGTGAACGGGCCGAAGCCCATCGCCGGGTTGGAGAATGTCGGCTTGGCCTTCGCCGGAAGGTTGTATTGCTGCGCCAAGCCATTGCGCTGCGCCAGCAACTGATCGCACGGCACGGTGTCGTATTGCAGGGAGGACTGG
>NZ_RZQY01001334.1:0-485 GCF_003998575.1 Mesorhizobium sp. M7A.F.Ca.CA.001.10.2.1
GCGCAGCGCCACCTTCGCGGGAGCCTATCAGCGCGATCCGGCCTTCTTCGACTTCTACCGGTCGATGAATGCCTATGGCACGGCGCTGGACAACACCGGAACGACGATGGTGCTGTCGCCGAACTCGGAGTTCTTCCGCTTCTTCCGCAATCCTGACGGCAGCGAGGGGCCGGCAAAGCCGGCTTCGCCTGCGCCAAACGCTCCGGCGACGGCACCCGCCGCGCCGGCGGCACAGCCCAGCACCGGCCAGTAGCGGCCGGTGCAGGATTTTCTTGCCGCCATGGGCCTGGTCCTTGTCATAGAGGGTCTAGTCTATGGCGGTTTTCCCGGCCTGGCCAGGAAACTTGCCACCGAAGTGCTGTCGCTGCCCGAGAACGCGCTGCGGATCGCCGGACTGGCGGCGATCGTGATCGGCGTCGGCATCGTCTGGCTGGTACGGGGCGCATGACGGCGGCGATGATTTATCCTCTGCCGATAGTCATAGC
>NZ_RZQY01001335.1:0-482 GCF_003998575.1 Mesorhizobium sp. M7A.F.Ca.CA.001.10.2.1
TTGCGGCGACAGCAGGCCGAGATCCGCCGAGTAGGGCGACAGCGTCAGCCGCCGCTCCAAGCCGCCGCCGCTGACGCTGACCGTGTTGGCTTCTTCAGCCAGGTCGAAGCTGAAGACGGCACCCGGGGCCAGTGCCCGCGTCTCCAGGACGTGCCCGTTCCCCGACATGGAGAGGGTCGCTGGTCCATCGCCGGCAACGCGCCCGCTGACGCGGCGCGGCGGTGCCAGACCGACCGGCAGCAGCATCTCCTGCGATACCATCCCGGCCGGCGAACCCGGCAGCGGCATGAAGCGTCGGGACTGAATGTCATTTTCGCTTTTCGCCTGCCAGCCGGGCGGCACCGAAACCACAAAGCGCCAGTTGCCCGGCTTGCGGATCACGGCCTTTCTGCTTTTCACCGACATGGGAAAATTGGCAAAGCCGGCATTGTTGGTGCGCGCGGATGCGGCGAGCTTGCCGGCTTCGTCATACAGCCGCACCA
>NZ_RZQY01001336.1:0-479 GCF_003998575.1 Mesorhizobium sp. M7A.F.Ca.CA.001.10.2.1
ATCATAAGGCGTCCAGCCGGCTTTCGAGCCGGCCTGCGCATTGGTGATCATCTCGCGCCGCATCATGTCGACGATGGTGAAGTCGGCGTCATAGCCGGCGGCGATGCGGCCTTTCCTGGCCATGCCGAAGATCCGCTGCGGGCCATGACTGGACAGGTCGACGAAGCGCTGCAAGGTTAGCCGGCCGGCATTGACGTGGTCGAGCATGATCGGCACCAGCGTCTGCACGCCGGTCATTCCCGACGGAGAGGCCGGATACGGCTTGGCCTTCTCGGCCAGCGTGTGCGGCGCATGGTCGGAGCCGAGCACGTCGACAATGCCTTGCGCAATGCCGTGCCAGACGCCGTCGCGATGGCGGGCGGGGCGCACCGGCGGGTTCATCTGGATCAGCGTGCCAAGCCGTCCATAGTCGTCGGCGCTCAGCGTCAAATGATGCGGCGTTGCCTCGCAGGTCGCGACATCCTTGTGCTGTTCGAGGA
>NZ_RZQY01001337.1:0-478 GCF_003998575.1 Mesorhizobium sp. M7A.F.Ca.CA.001.10.2.1
CAAGTACACGTTGGACCTATGTACTCTAATTCACGCGGTAGCTTAAAAATTAAATCTAAAGATCCATTTGAAAAGCCAAGTATAGTATTTAATTATCTTTCAACTAAAGAAGACGAACGTGAATGGGTAGAAGCTATTCGAGTTGCAAGAAATATCTTATCTCAAAAAGCGATGGATCCATTTAATGCAGGAGAAATTTCACCTGGACCTTCTGTACAAACAGATGAAGAAATTTTAGATTGGGTGCGTAAAGACGGAGAAACTGCATTACATCCATCATGTAGTGCTAAAATGGGACCAGCATCAGATCCAATGGCAGTTGTTGATCCACTTACTATGAAAGTACATGGTATGGAAAATTTACGTGTCGTAGATGCTTCTGCTATGCCTAGAACAACTAACGGTAATATCCATGCACCAGTACTTATGTTAGCTGAAAAAGCTGCAGATATTATTCGAGGTAGAAAACCTTTAGAAC
>NZ_RZQY01001338.1:0-477 GCF_003998575.1 Mesorhizobium sp. M7A.F.Ca.CA.001.10.2.1
ATAACAGCAATTATATTCTTAGCGGTGAGTACTGTTTTTGCATTTTTCTTATCATCACGAATCACAAAACCTTTACGTCAACTTAGAAATCAAGCTCAAAAAGTATCGCAAGGTGATTATTCACAAATTACATCTGTTACTACAAAAGACGAAATTGGTGAATTGTCTCGTGCATTTAATAACATGAGTTTTGAAATTCAAGAGCATGTTGAAGCATTATCAACATCTAAGAATATACGTGATAGTTTAATTAATTCAATGGTTGAAGGTGTAATAGGTATTAATGAGCAAAAGGAAATCATTATATCTAATAAAATGGCAGACCAAGTCTTCCATAACTTAGATGAATGTGCTGTTGAATCAATAGAACAACAAATTGAACAAACCTTTAATACAAAAGAAACACAATTCCAAGAATTGGAAGCTAATACAAGATACTACGTCGTTATTATGAGCTATATTGATAGAATCCAAAAT
>NZ_RZQY01001339.1:0-473 GCF_003998575.1 Mesorhizobium sp. M7A.F.Ca.CA.001.10.2.1
AGATAATGTAATACAAAAATTTGTAAAAGAAAGTGCAGAAGCTGGTGTCGATGTTTTTAGAATTTTTGATTCTTTAAACTGGATTGATCAAATGAAAGTAGCGAATGAAGCGGTACAACAAGCTGGTAAAATTTCTGAAGGAACAATTTGTTATACTGGTGATATTTTAAACTCAGAAAGATCAAATATTTATACACTTGATTATTATGTCAAATTAGCTAAAGAATTAGAAAGAGAAGGTTTCCATATTTTAGCTATTAAAGATATGGCAGGATTATTAAAACCGAAAGCAGCATATGAACTAATCGGTCATTTACGTGCAGCGGTTAATTTACCTATACATTTGCATACTCATGATACAAGTGGCAATGGTTTACTAACATATAAACAAGCGATAGATGCTGGCGTAGATATTATTGATACTGCTGTAGCATCAATGAGTGGTTTGACAAGTCAACCAAGTGCCAATTCAT
>NZ_RZQY01000133.1:0-11242 GCF_003998575.1 Mesorhizobium sp. M7A.F.Ca.CA.001.10.2.1
ATGAAGGGCACCGTGGTCCTGCTCACCGGCCGCAACGAGTGCATCGAGAAATATTTCGAAACCATCCGCAACCTTGCCGATCGCGGCTTTGGCGTCGCCACGCTCGATTGGCGCGGCCAGGGCGATTCCGACCGGCTGATCCGCGATCACCAGCGCGGCTACGTCAGCAGCTTCCGCGAGTACACCGCCGACCTCGAACAGTTCTTCGAGGAGATCGTGCTGCCCGATTGCCGCGGACCGTACTACATCCTCGCCCATTCGGCAGGTGCCTTGATCACCCTGCTTGCCGCCCCATCAATGGTGAACCGCATCCGGCGCATGGTGCTGATCGCGCCCTTCCTGACGCTGCCCGACCTGCCGGTCTCGATCTCGACGGTTCGCCGCGTCTGTTCTCTGTTCTGCGCTCTCGGCCTCGGCCGGCTCTACGCCGCCTGGGGTCCGCGGCCGCGGGTTACGGCCCCGTTCGAGACCAACAAGCTGACATCGGACCCGGAGCGCTATCGGCGCAACACACGGATCTATGAAGAATACCCGCAACTGGCGCTTGGCGGGCCGACGATCCGCTGGCTGCAGGCAGCCGCGAAAGCATCGGAAGCCGTCAGCGACCCCGATTTCATGGCTCGGATCCAGGTCCCGCTGCTGATCATCGCCGCCGGCGCCGACCAGGTCGTCTCGACCAGGGCCGTGGAAGCCTACGCCAGGCGTCTGCGGCTCGGTTCGCTGCTGATGATCGATGGCTCCCGCCACGAAATCCTGCAGGAAGCCGACATCTACCGCGAGCAATTGCTCGCCGCCTTCGACGCCTTCATTCCCGGCAGCGACGACCCCACAGCCTGACGGGCGCCGGTCGCTGGCCCGCTCCCCAAGGGGTGCCGCCGGCAGTAAAACGACTGCTTCAAGCGGTCGGCATCACCTGAATGGCGGCGGACGCTCGTTTAGCCGCGCAGGGCGGCCATGGCGGCGGCATGAAGTTCCGGCGTCGCCGCGGCGAGTACATCGCCGCCCTGTTCCGCCGGCCCGCCGTCGAATGTGGTGACGACGCCGCCTGCCTTTTCGATGATCGGGATCAGCGCCACGATGTCGTAGGGCTTCAATCCGGGATCGGCGACGATGTCGACGCTTCCCGAGGCGATCATGGCGAAGGCATAGCAATCGGCGCCATAGCGGGCGAGCTGGATCTGTCTTTCGAATGCATCGTAACGGTTGCGCGCCTCGCCCTTGAACAGGGCCGGCGTGGTGGTGAACAGCGTCGCCTGGTCCAACTTCGTCGTCTTGCGGGTCGTCAGTTTTCGCGGCCCGCCTGGCCCCTCATAATGGGAGCCCGAGCCGTTGGCGTAGAAAAGCTCGCCGGTGAAGGGCTGCGCCATCATGCCGGCAACGGCGTCGCCGTCGACCGTCAGCCCGACCAGTGTGCCCCACACCGGCAGACCGGAAATGAACGCGCGCGTGCCGTCGATCGGGTCGATCACCCAGACGTGCCGGCTTGAAATGTTCTCGCTGCCATGCTCCTCGCCTAGAATACCATGATCGGGATACTCAGCCGATATCAGAGCCCGGATGGCGCGCTCGGCCTCGCGATCGGCCTCGGTGACCGGATCAAAACTGCCCTGTTCCTTGTTGGCGACCGCACCTTGGGCACGAAAGCGCGGCAAGGTCTCCGCCGCTGCCGCCTGCGCGATGCGACGCATGAAATCGATGCTGATGTCCAACTGATTCTCCCGCGTTGCAGCATGCCCGAGCCCGGCTTTGCCGACAATTTCGTGCCAAAACAAGGGTGTCGAGGATTTTTCCGCGACGGCATCTGTTGCCTGGATGTCACACAGGCGCCATCGAAACGCAATTTCCACATCAGAGTGAATTAAAAAAGGCTGAAGGTCGCTTGACATTTGTGCAGCGCACAATACCCTCAATCTCGGACAGGGTTTCCTGTCCATGCCCTCCTTGGGCGTTTCCTCCCTAGACTTCGACCGTATCGTGCAAACGATGCGGTCTTTTTTTATGGCGCCATTCAGTCCGCGGCCAGCGGCAGGTTGTTCACTCCGCGGCCAGTGGCAGGTCGATGAAATGATGGTCGGGCATCGACATCAGGTCGGCTGAGAACCGCGTCAGATCGTCGGCCAGCGCATCGAAGCCGGCAGCCTTCTCGAACGTCCGCTCGTTCATATAGAGCCCCCGGTTGACCTCGATCTGCAGCGCGTGCAGATGGCGCGCCGGGCGGCCATAGTGCTCGGTGATGAAGCCGCCGGCATAGGGCTTGTTGTGGGCAACCGAATAGCCCATGGCGCTGAGCAGGCCGATCGCGGTCTCGGTCAGGGCGGCCGTTGCCGAGATGCCGAAACGATCGCCGATGATGAAGTCGGGCCGCTGGCCGCTGTCGCCAACCCGGATGCTCGCCGGCATCGAATGACAGTCGATCAGCACGGCAAAGCCGAACCGCGCATGGGTTCTGGTCAACAGCCGCTTCAGCGTCTCGTGATAGGGCTTGTAGACGGCCTCGATGCGGGCGACCGCTTCGGCCAGCGGCAAGCGGCCGGAATAGATGTCGAGCCCCTCGCCGACCAGCTTCGGCACCGTGCCCAGCCCGCCGGCCACCCGTGCCGAGCGGATGTTGCAGAAGGACGGCACCGGCTCGGCGAACATGCGCGGATCAAGCTCCCACGGTTCACGGTTGACGTCGAGATAGGCCCTCGGGAAATTCGCCGCCAGCAGCGGTGCGCCGAGCGCGACGGTCCCGCCGAACAGCTCATCGACGTAGCAGTCCTCGGACCGGCGGATGGCGTTGCGGTCCAGCCTTGCCATGGCAAGGAAGCGCTCCGGATAGTAGCGGCCGCTATGCGGTGAGTTGAAGAGGAAGGGGACGCGCTGCTCGACGCCCGACCGGATTTCGAAGGGTGGAAAGACCGAAAAATCCTCGGCTGCCGTCTTCAATTTGAACGAACCCGAAAACACCAGTGCATCATGATGTGAAAGTGCCACCTTGCAAGCCTCGTGTCCAGCATTTCGGCCACAGCACACGCCCGGCAAATATGGATCATCCCCGTCAGCGTTCACTTGATGTTTACCCTCACCTCCTCATATACAGGATGGTTAACGGGCTTGCCCAACGGCAACCTCGGGCGGGTGATTCGGACGGGATATCATGGCACGCATTCTTCTGGCGGAAGACGACGACGATATGCGTCGGTTCCTCGTCAAGGCGCTGGAGCGCGCCGGTTACCAGGTCAGTGATTTCGACAATGGCGCCAGCGCCTATGAGCGGCTGCGCGAGGAGCCTTTCTCGCTGCTGTTGACCGACATCGTCATGCCGGAGATGGACGGCATCGAACTGGCGCGGCGTGCCACAGAGATCGATCCTGATCTGAAAGTCATGTTCATCACCGGTTTCGCCGCCGTTGCGCTGAACCCGGATTCCAAGGCGCCGAAAGACGCCAAGGTGCTGTCGAAGCCCTTCCACCTGCGCGACCTCGTCAACGAGGTCGAGAAGATGCTGCAGGCGGCCTGAGCCCTTTTCTAGGCGAGGCGCCGCACCTCTTCGCCACTGCGGCGAGACGACGCCTTCTTTCCTTTTTCCTGCTATTGACGCGCTGGATCAAAAATGGTGTATGCGCGGCTTCGGATGGGCGTGTAGCTCAGCGGGAGAGCACTGCATTGACATTGCAGGGGTCACAGGTTCAATCCCTGTCACGCCCACCATCCAACCAGACAAGCAGATCTTGCATCGGCATTTCCCGGCTGGTTCCCCAGAGGTAGAGCGGTTCGCATAGGTTGACTTATAGCCTGCACCTGGCGCAACGCCGCATGCAGTGCTTGAGCTTGGCGAACGGTTTGTCGATTTGGGCTGAGGTCCGGACTATAGGGGCAGGAAGAAGAGCCCTTGCGAAGCCAGCCTACTGGTCATCGTCATCGCCATTGTCTGGATTGTCGACCAAACATCCCGCGCCGTGACACCCTTGGTAATTGCCTTGAGTGTCGAAATTCGGATTGCCGTCCTTGTCGTAACTCGGCCTTGGGTCGATGTAGCTGTCGTTCTTTCGACGCGCTTCCTTGCGATCCTTGTCTCTCTGTTCCTGCGCGGCTATGCGATCCATTGAGCGCTGCTCGTCTTCTGAACGTTGTGAAGTCTGTTGCATCATGCAGTCGGCAAACCTGTTGGTTCCTGGCCTATAGCCGTAAGAAGCGCACTGTTGCTGATCCATTGCGCGCTGATCCTCAGCGCTGACGCAACCAGCAACCGCCAACGGCACAAGCGCGATCAGCACATATCTCATCTTGAAATTCGGCATTTTGTCACTCCAGATCATTCTGATGGCACCGGGCAAGAGAGGTCACCCTCCTGGCAGTTCAGGTAGGCCCTCAACTGCCTGGTGCGAGCCTTGGTCAGTTCAGCTTGACAAGCAGCGGCAACCATCGGCGCCGCGGAGCCACCATCGTCACCGCTGGATTGAAACGTGCATTCGGCGTTGCGGAACGCAATCCACGCTCTCTGCGCTTTCACCAACCGTGCCTTGCCGTCGGAATCATCCGTAAGCCGCTTCTGGATTTGCTTGAAGGTTTGGTTCAACGCCTGATCGGCTCTTTTGAAGTCCGAAGCTGGATCAGCCAGAGCCGCAGTGGCGGCGAACGACAGCATGGCGACGCCAGCAAGTAGAAAACGCATGATTGTATCCCCGGAATGAAAACAACCACAAGTAAGCACGCATGGGGGCAGCCGACAAGCACCGAAAAACCGTATAGTAAGCAAAGGGTTGTCGGGTTCAACAACGCAGGACGGACGAGGCTGGGGCCGTGAGGTGATATGCGGGGAATGGCCGCCACAAGCTGACGTCAAGATTTGCCGTTTCGCCATTGTCGTGGGCGGCGCCGGCGAGTTTCGCAACCCGGTCCTGGCAGACCGGACGCCGGACGCAAACGCCGTCGCGGAAAGCTGTGCGCCCGTCCCGGTGCTGACCGGGACGGGCGACGGGCAATCAGATCATTGCGGCTCTGGATCAGGCGTATTTCCCGGCCTGTCGCCGCCGCCCTTGCCTTCACGGCAAGGCTCGCCGATGCCGCAGCATTTGCCGTTGTAGGTGACGCCGGGCTTCAGCTTGTCGCATTCCCTGGGAGCGGTTGTCTTGCAGCCGGCCAGCACCGAAACGGCGATGGCGGCCAAAAGGACGTTTCTTGAAACAGTAAACATCAGACGTTCTCCTTGATGGACCATGTTTGGACACATCGCTTGGTCGCGCCTCGGGAGAAATTGGTTCACAAGAAAATTGCGATCACCGGCGGAATCTTTTTGCGAGCTTGCCTTCGCGTGAAGGCGCATCGCCGATGCCGGGGCATTTTGCCATGCTATGTGGTTTTCGGATTTGATTTATCGCATTGTCTTGTCGGCGTTGCCTGCAACCTGCCGTGACCGATGCAGCAGAACCGTAACAGGACATTCGCAACATTGCAGGCGAGAGACGTTTTCCATGATTGATCGCGTTGGACAATTCAGGGCTTGGTCGCCTCACACTCAGAAATGGTCCAGGATCGAAGCCGGAATGGTTGGCGAAACTGCGCGCATTCCCGAGGCGGTGATCGGGTCTCCTTGCGTGCCGTCATGAGTTCACAGTCCAGAAGGGAAAAACTGTCGCCTTGGCCGAAGATACATCGCGAACTGAACCGTGTGCGCACGCAATTGCAGTCGCCGTGGTCGACATTGGGCAACGCGCTCATTTCCGCAAAGCAGAACGCTGAATACCGACGCGAACTCGGCAAGCGGATCGAAGCCGCCCGCGAGACTTACACGGCGTCGCCGATCTCGCAGATTGCCGACAGCTTCATGCTCGTCCGGATCATCGGCAATGATCTGGAACCGCGACACCGCAAGGGCCAGTCATTCGACAACGTGCTGTTCATTCTGGACAACGAACCGGTCTTCGACGCCTGCGAAAAATTCTGGATCGTCAATCGGATAGTCGACACCGACGAGGAAGCCCGGATCATCGGCCTGCTCGAAAGCCGCCGCCAGAATTTTCACACAATCCCCTTCGAACTCGATGCGTACCGGAAGATATCCTGGGACGTCGACCAGCTTGTTGCCGGCGACCTCAGATTCTCAGAGAAGGGCCGGGCGAGCGGAAAGTCCGCGCGTTACGAAACGCACATCCGCCGCAGCAAGAACCTCTATGTGATGAACAACAATGGGGCTCGCAACGCCGCGCTCGCGATTGCCCGCGGCAGGGCAAAATGGCTGATGCCCTGGGACGGGAACTGCTACCTGACAGGCTCTGCGTTCCAGCGGATACGGTCCGCGATCGAGAGAAACCCGCACCTTCCCTACGCTGTGGTGCCCATGGCGCGTATTGTCGACAATGCGCTTCTGCTGGACCAGAGCTTCCAGCCGCCGGCCGAGGAAGAGCCGCAGATCATATTTCGAGCCGATACCACGCAACTGTTCGACGAAAACTATGGCTACGGAAGGCGGCCAAAAATCGAGATGCTGTGGCGGTTGGCAGTTCCCGGCCCCTGGGATCGCTACCGCGACGACGCCTGGGATTTTCCACGCCCGGTCCGGGCAGCGGATGCCGGGCTGCTCCAGAAAGCGGGCTGGGTGGCGCGCCTGGATTCAGGACGTTCGCATCTGGAGATCGGCAAGGCCGGCTTCGTCGCGCGTCTGGTCAGCCGCGACCAGGCGATCGTCGATATGGTCGATCAATGTGACGCCAAGGCAGTCGCCGCTCGGCTTGATACCTCCCGCCTGGCTTTCTATGACGAAGACGCCCTCGCCCACGCGGTAAAGGACGGACCCATCCTGCGCTATCTCGAAACCGCGGCCGGTCAGGCACTCGCCCGCGGTCCGTTCAGCGTGCTCGACAAGACTGGCCGAGCCCCCAGCGGGGATCCCCAGGACTATTTTCACCCGGCGCCTTACTGGTGGCCCGACCCCGACAGACCCGATGGCCTGCCCTATATCAGGCTCGATGGCGAACGCGTGCCCGGCACGGCATTGTATGCAGCAGGAAGCGAAACCTACGATCGCACACGCTTACAGCGCGTCTTCGACGACACAACCGTGCTTGCGCTCGCCGCAACCGTGCTTGATGGACGTCATTACGCCGTCCACGCCGCGAGGCTCATTCGCGCATGGTTTGTCGATCCCAAGACAAGAATGAACCCGCATTTGCGCTATGCGCAGGTGCGGTCGGGCCACGACAACAATGAAGGGGCCGGCTACGGCATCATCGAGCTGAAGGATTTCTATTTCTTCCTGGATGCCGTACGCTTGATCGAGCGAACAGGAGTACTGGGCGACGAGGATCGCGAGGCGTTCAGAGCCTGGCTCGGTTCCTACTGTGAATGGCTGGACACCGCGCCGGCAGCCGCGACGGCCTTCTGCAGCAGCAGCAACCAAGGAACGTACTACGATTTGCAGCGGGCATCGATCGCCACATTTCTTGGCGACAGCGCCACCCTGGCCAAGATCAGCCTCTATGCTCGGGAGAGATTGGCGACCCAGATCGCAGCCGACGGCTCCTTGCCCAGGGAACTGTCCCGCACGCGCCCCAGGCACTACGCCATGTTTACCTTGCAAGGCTGGACGTCGCTGGCCCGTGTCATGTCTTCGGTTGGTGACAATCTCTGGCAGCACAAGACAGCCGAGGGACTGGGACTGGTCCAGGCGCTGCACTGGCTTGTTGCGCACGAGAACAAGCGACACACCATGTCGGCCGAAACTGTCGATCCGGATCGGCTTGGGCCGCTGCTTCTCGACCTGACGCATCATGATCCCGCAGGGATGCCACCTGCCGATCTGGGAAGGGCGGCCAAGCCCATATTTCATCCAGACGAGGCAATCGCGCCTTTTTGGCTGTGGCGAAGACGTTAGAGCAGTTCACCGTTTCACGGAAACGGCGACCCGCTCTAACTCCTTGTTTTTAAGCAATTCCGGACGGAAAACCGTTTCACACTTTTCCTGGAATTGCTCTAGGGACGTCCGGCATTCCTGGCCTGTCACGTCGATGATGAGAACCACTTTCCCGAAATCAAACGCCCGCGACGGTGCAAAGGCTCTTCATTCTGGCCACCGCCAGATCGGGATCAGCGAGCAATCCGGCCTGGTCGGCAAGGCGGAACACGTCGGCATAGTGACGGATGCCGCGCGCCGACTGCATGCCGCCGACCATCGCAAAATGGTCCTGATGGCCATTCAGCCAGGCCATGAAGACGATGCCGGCCTTGTAGTACTCGGTCGGCGCCTCGAAGATTTTTCGCGATAGCGGCACGGTCGGCGCCATCAAGGCGTCATAGCCGGCGCGGTCACCCTCCGCCAGTTTCGCCAGCGCTGCATTGGCGACCGGCGCAATCGCGTCGAAAATACCGAGCAGTGCGTGCGAGTGTCTTTTCTCGTCGCCGGCGATCAGTTCGGGATAATTGAAATCGTCGCCAGTGAACATGACGACGCCGTCCGGCAGACGGTTCCTCAGCGCGACCTCCTTGCCGGCATCGAGCAGTGAGATTTTTATCCCCTCGACCTTGCCAAAGTGGCGTTCGATGATGGCAACAACTGTATCGAGAGCAGTCTCGAAATTCTCGCTGCCCCAATAGCCCCTGAGCGCCGGATCGAACATGTCGCCCAGCCAGTGCAGGATGACCTTGCCGGATGCCTGGGACAGGATGCGGTCGTAGACGCTGACATAGTCGTCCGGCCCCTTGGCAACTGCCGCCAGTGCCCGGCTGGCCATCATGATCGCCTTGCCGCCCAAGCCTTCGATGAAAGCGAATTGCCGCTCATAGGCGGTGACCACATCGTCCAGTGTCCTGGCGGCGGCGGGCGCCAGATGGTCGGTCCCGGCACCCGAGGCGAGATCGGCGCCATCGACGGTACGCGCCTCGGCGATCGAACGGCGAATCAATTCCTGCGCGTTTGCCCAGTCGAAACCCATGCCGCGCTGCGACGTGTCCATCGCTTCGGCGATGCGGAATCCCAACCGCCACAGATGGTGACGGAACGTCATCGTCCTGTCCCAGTCGACCACCGGCCTGGACCACGGATCGGTCATGGCAAGCGGATCGGCAACGACGTGCGCGGCGGCATAGGCGATACGCGAAAATCGCGCGCCGATGTCAGGCTGCACCGGTTCGCCGACCAGCGTGTACCGGGTGCTGCCGCCCCCCTCACCAGGCAAGGAAATGTCCATCGATCTCTCCCTTCGCAACGCTACTAGATGGAACGTTCCAATAAATCAAGAACCTTTAAGATTCGAACTCCACGGCAGGAAGAATGCTGCATTGCAACACAAAAGCCTTATGGAGCAAGCCATTTGAGTACGCACGATCGGCATTCGAGACGCGAGAAAAATCCCGATTGACTCACGACCGGAGCAGAGATTAGAACGTTCCAATACTTTTGGACCTGCAGTCGGGGAGGATGCATCTGGATGGCCAACCGGGCCAAGGCGACGATATTCGACATCGCCCGCGAAGCAGGCGTGTCCAAATCGACGGTATCGCTCGTGCTCCAGGGCAGCGGGCTGATCCGGCCCGAAACAGCGAGCAAAGTGCGCAAGGCGATCGAGGATGTCGGTTACGTCTACAACCGGGGCGCCGCCAATCTGCGCAAGGCGCACTCCAATGTCATCGGCATGGTCATCAACGATCTCACCAATCCTTTCTTCGCAGAGCTGGCGGTTGGCATGGAGCGGGTCTTCCAGTCGGCGGGCATCGTGCCGTTCATCGCCAACACGGCGGAAAATCCGGTGCGCCAGGAAGAAGTGCTGAAATCGCTGATGGAGCAAGGCGTCGCCGGCCTCATCGTCTCGCCGGCTCGCGGCACGACGCCGGGCGCCTTCAGGCGGATCGAGACGGCAGGTCTGCCGGTGGTCTTCGCCATGCGCCGGCTTCCCGAGAGCCGTATTCCGGTTATCGCGCCCGACAATCATCGCGGCGCCTATCTCGCCACCGCCCATCTGATCGGCAAGGGACATCGCAGGCTGGTCTTCTTCGGCGGTTCGTCCGACCTGGTGGTCTATCACGATCGGCTTGGCGGATTTCGCGAAGCCTGCGAGACGCAGGGCATCGCCGCCCGCGACGCACTGGTCGTCGAGGGCGAGACCAGCCGCAGAGGGGGTATAGGGTGTCTGGAAACCGCTCTCGCTATGGCTGAACCGCCGACCGCGGCGCTCTGCTTCAACGACGCTGTCGCCTTTGGCGCCATGCTGGCGCTGCGCAAGCGCGGGCTTGAGCCGGGAGTTGATTTCGCCATCGTCGGTTTCGACGATGTAGCCGAGGCCGAGCACTATATGCCGGCGCTGACCAGCGTCGCGGTGGACTCGGCCGGCCTCGGCGAACGCGCCGCCCATGTCATGCTGAAAATGATCCAGTCGCGCACCACGCGGGCCGAGGACCATATCGGCGCGGTCAATCTGGTCGTCAGGGAAAGCTGTGGCCCGGATCGCCGCACCCGAAACAGGACGGCCGGTTCGGGGATGATGAATTGAGCAAGGTCGTTTCGGCAGCGCAGGCAGCGGGCCTGATCAAGGACGGCATGGTCGTCTCCGTGTCGTCGTCGAGCGGTCTCGGCTGTCCGGACGCGGTGCTTGCCGCGATCGGCGAACGCTTCGAGGAGGAAGGCCACCCAAAAAATATCACCACACTTCACCCGATCGCCGCCGGCGACATGTACGGCATCAAAGGCATCGACCATCTGGCCAAGCCCGGCCTGCTGAAGCGTACTTTGTGCGGCTCCTACCCGTCCGGCCCCTCCTCTTCCGAACCGCCGCAGATCTGGAAGATGATCGGCGACAATTCGGTGGCCGCCTACAACGTGCCGTCCGGCATCCTGTTCGACATGCACCGCGAAGCGGCCGCCAAGCGGCCGGGCGTGCTGACCAAGGTCGGCCTCGACACCTTCGCCGACCCGCGCCACCAGGGCTGCGCCATGAACGCCGCCGCAAGCGAGCCGATCGTTTCGGTGCAGCAGTTCGACGGCGAGGAATGGCTCTATTTCCGCTCCATCGTGCCGCAGGTCTCGATCATTCGCGCCACGTCAGCCGACGAGCGCGGCAACCTCACCTACGAGCATGAGGGCGCCTATCTCGGTGGCCTCGAACAGGCGCTCGCCGCCCGTAACAATGGCGGCATCGTTATCGCGCAGGTCAAGCGCGTCGTCGAAAACGGTACGCTGAAACCGCATGACGTGCGCGTGCCGGGCGTCCTGGTCGACCATATCGTCGTCGCGCCCGACCAGTTGCAGACGACGCTGACACCCTATGAC
>NZ_RZQY01001340.1:0-471 GCF_003998575.1 Mesorhizobium sp. M7A.F.Ca.CA.001.10.2.1
GCGCTACACCGGTAGCGGCGACACGACTGACCGGCTGTTCACGCTCTCGGCCGGCACCAGCTTCATCGAATCCTCAGGCACGGGCGCCGTCGTCTTCAGCAACACGGCCGCGGTTACCTATTCCGGCAGCGGCCCGCGCACCATCGCGCTCGGCGGCACCAATACCGCGCTCAACATCATGGGCGGGGCGATCGCCGACGGCGCCGGCGGTGCAACCACGCTGGCCAAGAACGATGCCGGCACCTGGGCGCTCACCGGCAACAACACTTTCACCGGCAACACCGTCATCAACAACGGCAATCTGATGATCGGCAATGGCGGCACCACCGGCAACGCCGGCGCCGGCAACGTGATCGTCAATGCTGCCACCTCAACCTTGTCGTTCAACCGCAGCGACACGTTCAATTTCACCGGCCTTCTCAGCGGCCCAGGCACGATCGCGCAAATCGGGACGGGCGCGACCGTGCTGAC
>NZ_RZQY01001341.1:0-471 GCF_003998575.1 Mesorhizobium sp. M7A.F.Ca.CA.001.10.2.1
GTTCAACTATGGCGGCTCGCTGATCGACAACGGCCTCAACGTCACCGATCCGAACTATTTCGTGCAGACGTCGGTCGCCAACCAGGTCAATTTGGTCAACTCGGCGGGCCTGACGCTGAGCTACTGGGACGGCGACGCCGGTCCGCATTCCAACGGTGCCGTCAATGGCGGCAACGGCACCTGGCGTGCTGCCGGCGACCAGAACTGGACGGATTCGACCGGACTTTTCGCCGCTCCCTTTGCCAATGGCAGCTTCGCCATCTTCCAGGGTACGGCTGGGACGGTGACGGTGGACGGCACGAATGGCCCGGTTTTGGCTGCCGGCATGCAATTCGCGATCGGCGGCTACCGGGTGCAGGGCGCGGACGTAGGGCTTATTGGGCTGCAGTCGATCATCCGCGTTGGCGACGGCTCGGCGGCGAGCGCGGGCTATACGGCAACCATCGCCTCGAACCTCACGGGGGCCGGGCA
>NZ_RZQY01001342.1:0-470 GCF_003998575.1 Mesorhizobium sp. M7A.F.Ca.CA.001.10.2.1
GATAAAGCACAAGCTCACGTTGACGCAGGTGCTAAAAAAGTATTAATCTCAGCTCCAGCTACAGGCGATTTAAAAACAATCGTTTACAACACTAACCACCAAGAATTAGACGGTTCTGAAACAGTAGTTTCTGGTGCTTCATGTACTACAAACTCATTAGCTCCAGTAGCTAAAGTATTAAATGATGAATTTGGTTTAGTTGAAGGTTTAATGACAACTATCCACGCATACACTGGTGACCAAAATACTCAAGATGCTCCACACAGAAAAGGCGACAAACGTCGTGCTCGTGCTGCAGCAGAAAACATCATCCCTAACTCAACTGGTGCTGCAAAAGCAATCGGTAAAGTTATTCCTGAAATCGACGGAAAATTAGACGGTGGTGCACAACGTGTTCCAGTTGCAACTGGTTCATTAACTGAATTAACAGTAGTATTAGAAAAAGACGTATCAGTAGAAGACGTTAACAA
>NZ_RZQY01001343.1:0-469 GCF_003998575.1 Mesorhizobium sp. M7A.F.Ca.CA.001.10.2.1
GTAGGCGGCGGTGATGTACAGCCCGACAAGCCACGGGATCGCGTCGGAGCGGAAGCGCAAGCCTGCCAGGATGGTGAACACAAGGCCGAAGGCGGCGACTGCCTCCGCGAGCCATTGCCCGGTTCCGGTCCGCACCGTCGCTGAGGCCTGCAGGATAGGCAGTTCGAACATGGCATGGGCCAGAAACGTCCCGGCAATGCCGCCCACGACCTGGGCGGTGACATAGGCAAGCGCCGCGTTCGCCTCGATCTCGCGGCGAAGCGCGAACACCAGCGTAACGGCCGGATTAAAGTGCGCCCCTGAGATCGGTCCCAGTATCGTGATCAGCACGACGAGGATCGCCCCGGTCGGCAGCGTGTTGCCGAGCAGCGAAACGGCGACGTCGTGTGTCAGCCGGGCGGCCATGATGCCGGAGCCGACCACGGTCGCGACGAGCAGCGCGGTTCCCAAGGCTTCCGCGACGATGCGG
>NZ_RZQY01001344.1:0-468 GCF_003998575.1 Mesorhizobium sp. M7A.F.Ca.CA.001.10.2.1
TCCACTGGAACCGCGACAAGGGCGAGGGCCGCCCCTTCTATTATTTCGCTTATGGCGCCTCGTGTTCGGAAGTCTCGGTCGACACGCTGACCGGAGAATACATGGTCGAGCGTACCGATATTCTCCATGACTGCGGGCGCTCGCTGAACCGAGCTATAGACATCGGCCAGATCGAGGGCGGCTTCATCCAGGGCATGGGCTGGCTGACGACGGAAGAACTGTGGTGGGACGCCAAGGGCCGGCTGCGCACGCATGCGCCGTCGACCTACAAGATCCCGCTCGCCTCCGACCGGCCAAAGATCTTCAACGTCACCTTGGCCGACTGGCCGGAAGCGGGCGAGCCGACCATCCACCGCTCCAAGGCGGTCGGCGAGCCGCCGTTCCCGCTCGGCATGTCGGTGCTGCATGCGCTGTCGGATGCGGTGGCCAGTGCCGCCGACAACAAGATTTGCCCGCGCCTCGATGCCC
>NZ_RZQY01001345.1:0-466 GCF_003998575.1 Mesorhizobium sp. M7A.F.Ca.CA.001.10.2.1
GTCATAAAAATGTTTCATCATTAATGCACGTTCTGAACCCGAACCTTCAACACATAGATAGACTTGAACTGCAATACCGCCTCTTACACGTCTTTGTGAAATGCCTGCAAACTTCTTACCATTAATACTTAAATCGAATTTTCCCGGGCAATAAGAATGTGTAATTTCAAGAGTATCTATCTCTACATCTTCGTCTTCGAACATTTTGGCAACAAGCAAATACATAACAGTAAATGCTTCATCAATTGTCGTTTCTGACTGCCCGTTGAACATTAATGAAATATTTAATATTCCTTGATCTAAGACAACCCCAAGACCTCCCGAATTACGTACAATCGCGTTATAGCCCATTTCATCTGTTAGATAGGCAATACCATCCTTTAAGAATGGTAATCGAGAGTCATGAATACCAAGAATAACAGTATGTTGATGAATCCAAGTTCTCACTACGTTAGGTGATAAATCT
>NZ_RZQY01001346.1:0-464 GCF_003998575.1 Mesorhizobium sp. M7A.F.Ca.CA.001.10.2.1
GGCCATAGTTGCGGCCCTCGCCGAGCAGTGCGGTCAGATGTGTCTGCCAGAAGCCGTCCTTGAGCCTGAGATTGACGAAACCGGGCCCAGCCACTTCCGTCGCCGCGACATCCTTGTCGTCGCGCAGCGCCTGCGCCAGTCTTTCAGCCAGCGCGCGCGGGTTCTGGCCGGTCGGCTTGGCCAGCACCATCGCCGCATTGGTCGCTAGGTCGCCGTGGCTGGCGTCGCGCGGCGGCTCGACGGCAATGCGCGACAGGTCAGGCGAAACGCCGTCTTTGTCTTTCAGATCAAGCGCTTCGACGGCTTTTATGATTCGCGCGGTGAAATCGGCGAAGATGTTCATTTGTGTGACTCTGGGGTCTGGCTCTGGCGGCTTTGCAGCGAATCCGGCTCGTTGGCCGGCAAAATCGAGCCCGCCCTAGCCCAATTCAGGCGTATGGTCAAACAAACGCCGGTGTTCCTTG
>NZ_RZQY01001347.1:0-464 GCF_003998575.1 Mesorhizobium sp. M7A.F.Ca.CA.001.10.2.1
CCTTTCTAAGGATATATTCGGAACATCTTCGTAGAAGATGAAGGAATAACATTGACATATTGTATTCAGTTTTGAATGTTTATACAACATTCAAATCAGCCTTTTTCAAAGAAAGCGATTCGCAGGCAATGCGTTGAGTTATTTTAAAACGGAGTTTACTTTTGTAAATGAGTATTTAAAATGATGAAAACAAAGCCGAATGCAAACGCTTGACTGAAAATAGGATATTGTACATTGAAAACTAGATAAGTAAGTAAAATATAGATTTTACCAAGCAAAACCGAGTGAATTAGAGTTTTAAAGCTTGAATTCATAAGAAATAATCGCTAGTGTTCGAAAGAACACTCACAAGATTAATAACGCGTTTCCTGTAGGATGGAAACATAGATTAAGTTATTAAGGGCGCACGGTGGATGCCTTGGCACTAGAAGCCGAAGAAGGACGTTACTAACGACGATATGCTT
>NZ_RZQY01001348.1:0-463 GCF_003998575.1 Mesorhizobium sp. M7A.F.Ca.CA.001.10.2.1
ATTTGTGATGAAATCATAGATATGACTAACTTATTATCGTGAGTCTTATTAATTACATCAGCTACTTGTTGTGGAAATGTAGCTGAAACACGACTCAATACTTCATTTACTTCTGTATTTCCGGTAATAATTTCCTGAGTAAACGCTTCATGATCTGTATTAAAAATCTTTTCAAAGCTATGTGAAAACGGTCCATGACCTAAATCATGTAACAACGCAGCACACAAGGCAAGAGGACGGTCTTCGTTATCCCATGCATCGCGACCTTCAAATGTTTCATCTATCATACGACGCACTATTTCATAAACACCTAGAGAATGTCCGAATCGACTATGTTCAGCTGTATGAAAGGAAAGATATAATGTGCCAAGTTGCTTAATTCTACGTAATCTTTGAAATTCCTTTGTCTTCACTAAATCCCAAATCAATTGATCTTTAACATGTATATACCTATGTATAGGAT
>NZ_RZQY01001349.1:0-463 GCF_003998575.1 Mesorhizobium sp. M7A.F.Ca.CA.001.10.2.1
CGTGATATGGATCGAGCTGTAAAAGCCCGTTATTAAGCAATACTATTGCTTACACGGGCTACATTTGATATATTAATAAGTGCTTTGTTAGAAAAGCGCATTGATTTTAGTTCATAAATTTGGTTCGCGACTTGAATGACTTGATGTTGTTTGAGGTCGAGATGTTATGGACTGAAGGATGTGTTTAAATTCTACAAAGTACACTTTTTATTACGGGGACGTTTATGGATTCGACAGGGGTCCCCAGAGCTTATTAAGCGTGTCGGAGGGTTGTCTCCGTCACTAACACACTCAGTTTATAATAACTGGCAAATCAAACAATAATTTCGCAGTAGCTGCGTAATAGCACTCTGCATCGCCTAACAGCATTTCCTATGTGCTGTTAACGCGATTCAACCTTAATAGGATATGCTAAACACTGCCGTTTGAAGTCTGTTTAGATGAAACTTAATCAAACTAGCAT
>NZ_RZQY01000134.1:0-11191 GCF_003998575.1 Mesorhizobium sp. M7A.F.Ca.CA.001.10.2.1
CGCCTGGACCGCACCGTCAACAGCACCGTCAATGTCGGCATCATCGAAGATGATGAAAGGTGCATTGCCGCCGGTTTCAAGGCTGACCTTCTTGATCTGGTCAGAGCACTGACGCATCAGCAGCCGTCCGGCCTCGTTCGAACCGGTAAAGCTGATCTTTTGAATCTTGGAATTGGTGCAGAGTTCACGGCCCACGCGATCACCTTCGGACGCATAGATCCAGGTTGACCACGCCATCGGGAAAGCCGGCCTGATGGCGAGAGCAAACATTGCACCTAGCCACGCCACGATAAGATCGAGCGCGGCTTCGTTGCGTGCGGGTCTGTGGTCAGTGGAGGGCGGAGGAAAAGCGCTCGGCGTGCTCGCCCTCGCGATACCACTGGTTCGCGCCGGCAAGCGCCAGTTTCTGAGGCAAATCGCCGAACAGCTGGTAGAGCCTTACTCTCAGGGCTTGGCATCTATGTCGCCTACGACCGCCACATGCAGCCCGTCGCGTGCGAAAGCGGCTTTGTGGAAGGCGCTTAGATCGGAGGGCGTTACGCTAGTCAGGCTCCCTTGGGCGGTCTCGAATACGGATGCGTGCCGTAGATTCCGCGCCGCCAGGCCAGCTCGGCGATCGCATGAGGTTCCGCGCTCATTGGCAATGATTTCGGAGAGAAGCTGGGCGCGTATGCGGTCGAAAAGTGCTGGTGTAGCCGGCTGCGGGTCCCGCCACCGAGAATGTCGGCCAGCAGTCGAGCGCCGCGGCCTCGCACCAGGGACCGCCCATGAATGACTCATGCGAGGCGTCTCAAGGCTGTCCGCGATCCAGCGCCAGATCTCCGCCTCGCCCGAGGGGCGCAGAGCTGGCCGGTTGTGCAGGAGCCGTAGGCAATATCCGCCTTCCTCGTTCGGATGGGTAACGCTTGCGATACGGAGTCTTGACTTTGGCAGTCGCTCTGTGACATTACCTATATAAAGTTCTAAAGAAGGCGATATGGATCATGCATAGGTCACAGAGACCCGAATGAAGGCAACGTATAAACGCACCTATTCGCGCTACGCGATGGAAGCGCTTGGCCTTTTCGGTAAGACCATCCGGCTTGGCCGGATGCAGCACCGGTTAACCGCACAGGAGTTAGCCGAGAGAATCGGTGTTTCACGCAGCACCCTGCAGCGCATCGAGAAGGGCGATCCCAAAGTCGAAATCGGACTGATGTTCGAAGCTGCTGCCATTGTCGGTGTGAAGCTGTTCGATGCCGACGGCAAGGGCATCACAGCCCTCACAGGCCGCATGGACGATCGCATCGCGCTGCTGCCGAAGCACGTCTACAAGGCCAGCAAGCAGATCGTCGATGAGTTCTAAGGTCCCCAAGTACGACGAAGCCTATGTCTGGGTCTGGCTGCCGGGCGAGACCGCGCCGGTTGTCGCCGGGCGGCTATATGCCCATGACGGACTCGTCAGCTTCAACTATGGCAGGAGCTTTCGTGAACTGGGCAGCGCGATCCCGCTTTATCTCCCGGAACTGCCCCTGAAGGCAGGCGAATTGCCTTTGCTTCCTGGCCTAACCATGCCGGGATGCATCCGCGATGCTGCCCCTGATGCCTGGGGACGACGGGTTATCCTAAACCGCAAATTCGGTGTGAAGGGCGATGAAATCGCGCGGCTCGATATTTCAGAACTGACGTTCTTGCTGGAATCAGGCTCGGACCGCATCGGCGCGCTCGATTTTCAGTTTTCGCCCACGCATTACGAGCCGCGCGCACTGGCCAATGCCACTCTCGAAGAGCTTGTCCAATCGGCGGAGCGGGTAGAGAAAGGTATTCCGCTCACCCCCGAATTAGATCAGGCGCTGCATCACGGCAGCTCGATCGGCGGCGCAAGGCCAAAGGCGCTGATCGAGGATGACGCCGTCAAGCATGTCGCGAAATTTTCCTCGTCTGCCGACCTTTACAGCGTCGTCAAAGGAGAATTCATAGCCATGCGGCTTGCCGCCTTGTGCGGCATCAGAGCGGCATCCGTCTCGCTCGTTCGCGCCGCAGGCAACGACGTGTTGCTCGTCGAGCGATTCGACCGGATCAAGGTCACGGGCGGCTGGCAACGCAAATCCATGGTCTCAGCGCTGACGATGCTCGCGCTCGATGAGATGATGGCGCGTTACGCCAGCTACCAGGATTTGGCGGAGATCATTCGCCACCGATTCACCGCGCCGTCGGAAACTCTGCGCGAGTTGTTCAGCCGCATTGTCTTCAACATACTTTGCGGCAACACCGACGATCATGCCCGCAACCATGCGGCATTCTGGGACGGGGCTAAGCTCACCCTCACGCCTGCGTACGATATTTGTCCGCAGGCCCGCAGTGGCCAGGAGGCCAGCCAGGCCATGCTCATCAGCGGCAATAACCGCATGAGCCGGATAGCGTCCTGCCTTGAAGCGGCGCATCACTTCCTGCTCAGCGCGCCGGAAGCTCTTGCGATTGTTGAAGGCCAGCTCCGATGCATTGCGGAGAATTGGCCGCGTGTCAGCGAGGAAGCTACGCTATCCGGCATAGATCGCAATCTGTTCTGGGGCCGACAGTTCCTCAATCCCTACGCTTTTACGGCGCTGGAAGGAAGCGCCGACGTTCTCCGCGCTCTGGCTGACGAACTACGCAACAGTGTTCACGCCTGATCCGGCGCTGGATTTCGGACAAGCTCGGCAAGCGCAAGACGCCACAATATGGACAACCCTTGCCGTGCCAGGACGAAGATTGAACAAACGGCTCTTCAACAGTGACAACGTGCACTGCGGAGAGATGTTGAGCTGACACCGCAAAAGACCAAGACGCGCGACTTCCCGCGATACAACTCCACATAACTGAGCGTCTACAAGCGGTGCAGCCAGCCAAACATCCAGCCATCAAAGCGATGATCGTCTGATCTTTTGCCGATGACATCACGTGGGGGAAGACTTGTTCGAGCGCTTGCCGCTTCATATCGATACCGGCCTGGGCGTAGCGCATCGTTAGTTCAGCCCGAGTGGCCTGGCCATCGACTGATGGTGGCGATGTCAACACCCGCCTTGACGAGGTGGATGGCCGTCGTGTCCCGCAAAGGGCGATGATGGATGCTCTTTTCCGCCATGGTGGTTCCTTCGCCCGCAGCCATGTGTGCGCAGCAAGTATCGAACACCGAACCGGGTGAGCAGTGTGGGGCGGTCGTTGCTTTGCTCGGCGGGACAGGGCGATACCAGACGAAGGTCACAATCGAAGATTCAGGATCCCTGAACTCGTGCATCCGTATTGAACATCAGCGAAAACAGAGCGTAATCCCGCTGTCCAGAAGGCGTGCGGCGGTCGATACGCGCCAGGACGCTCTTGATTTCCGGGCTCATCGAGATATTCGACAGGTGCCACCCACGCGCCCTCTTGAAGGGAAGTGTCACCACCAGTTGCAGCGTATCCTAATATTCGGGGTGCTCCGAAATCAGGAACCGCGCAAAGGCATGCATCGCCGCCAGCCTTGCATTGCGGGTCGCAACTGCCACGCTCGACCTCAAGTGATGTGAGAAAGCTGCCCATCCTGTCGGTATTGATGTCGGAGACCGCTTCTTTCAAGAATATCTTCCCGCTCTCCCGCGGCATGAGCCCGTGGCATGCTTCGGCCCAATGCTGTGGATTGATGTTTCTTCATGCCACAACCTCGCTGACGAGACCGCCGAAAGCCCCTTCAAAGCGGTCGGTGGCGATCTCTCGCAGCTTTGGAAGGTAGTGCATTGATTTTTCGTGGAATGGGGACCCTGTTTAAAGGGTGATTTTCGTCCAAACGGGACCCCTTAACGATGGGGTCATCAAGATGCCTCCGGCTTGATCGGAGGCATTTGTGTTTTGGATGTTGGTTTTAGAGACGATTGCAAAGATACGTCGGCTGTCGCTGGTCCAGGGGAAGTCGATCAAGGCGATCTGCCGTGAGCTGAAGATGTCGCGCAAGGTGGTGCGCAAGGTCCTGCGTTCTGAGGAGACGCAGTTCCGCTACGAGCGCAAGCACCAGCCCTATCCCCGCATGAGAGCTCGGCGTGAGACGCGGGACCGGCTGCTGTCGGCGAATGCGGCCAAGCCGCAGCGGGAGCGGCTGCCGGTCGCTTCGACGGCTTCCATTGCATTCCCCCGTCGGTGTCGAAGACCTGCACGGTGCGCTTCGACAACAACAAATACTCGGTGCTGTCGAGTGCCGTCGGTCGGCCCATCGAGATCCATGCTTATGTCGATCGGATCGCATCCGCCAGAGGATGGCGTGGTCGTGGGAGAACACGTTCGCTCCTTTGGCCGCAACGAGGTCGTCTACGATCCCTGGCACACGGCGCGCGCCGTTCCTTGGCTGGGTCGTGCGGTCGGCAATGGAGAAGGTGCGGCGCAGCTCAAGGCGGTTGATGACGTCGACCGGCAGATGGTGTTGATCCTCACCTGGGTGCTGACCGACGGATTGAGCGCGGTCGAGGCCGCCTGTCAGGAAGCCATCGAGCACGGTGCATCGTCGGCGCCGGTGATCCTCAACATCCTGGCCCGCAGCCGCGATCCGGCGCCGGGCACGATCCTTTCCATTCCCCAAGCGCTGAAGCTAGCTCACGAGCGGTCGCCGACTGCACCCGCTATGACAGTCTCAGGAGGACAAACAGCCATGGAACGCACCGAGGTACTGGAACTGATGGGAGCGCTGAAGCTCTACGGAATGCGCAGAGCCTATGACGAGATCATGGGCGCGTCGCCATCAAGCGACGGCACGAGCCGCCCAGGATTGTCGGTGATCTCTTGCAGGCCGAGATATCGGAGAAGCAGGCCCGCTCCATCAAATACCAGTTCGCTGTCGCCAAGTTGCCGCTGGCCAAGGACATCGACGACTTCGACTTCGCCGACACGCCGGTCACCCCCTGATGCGCGATCTCGCCCGGCCGCGCCTTCGTCGCCGATCAGCGCAACATCGTCCTGGTCGGCCGCCTTCACGGGTCACCCAACTCGCGCGGAAGGTCGACCGCATTGCGACGGGCGCGTGTCGACTTCCCAACAATGTCAGACAGGAGACGCAACGCTATCGGAGCGATCGCATTGCCCGAAACGATTTTCCCAGTTGGCACGACAATTGCGGTCCTATGCGCAAAAGCAAACTAGACCTGAGAGCCGCACCGCATGAATGTAGCCTCCCAATATCTGCCGCTTGTGGCGCATCACGAAGCCGGGCACGCGGTGGCCGCCATCGTTTTGCACCGTCAGACGTTCGACGACGACCGTGAACTCCCTGCTTTCTCAAGTGTTAGTATTTACCCCGACGTCGGTGACGGAGAGTGCGGTGGTGTTGTCGAAGGCGCGGGTTTTTATTCAGCGCAAGGATTCACCTCGAAGCGAAAGCCGATTTTCGAGGACGATATGGATCGATGTTTGGAACGCGATGATGCGATCCGGGAGATAGTTGCGTGTCTGGCAGGTCCTTTTGCAGAATCCGCATTCGAAGGCTATCTGGACCCGCGCGATATGGCGATGAATGCGTCCGATGGGAATGAGGGGAGCAGCGACTACGCGGATGCCAAGCGAATCTATGGTGAGTTGCGGTTCCTGATGCCGCGCCGCCCCCGTTGGAGGCGGATCGAAGATCGCACGGCCCGGCTAGTACTCGATCACTGGTCGGCCATCGAAGCATTGGCCGCGCATTTGCTGGTCAAGCATGATCTCCAATTCGATGAGGCTCTGACGATTGTTGCGCCGCATCTTCCGCCATGCCAGCAGCTACGCCGCCAGAGCGTCATCCGCAGCCTGCTTGATCAGCCATTCGATGTGATTTGACCACATCTGCAACACCTCGCGCTTCTCCTTGACGTTGCTATAGAGATTGTAGATTTCGCCAATGTCTGTCAAGGACGCCGCCTTGTGATTCAGTATGTGCTCGATGACGTGTGGCAATACCTGCCGCCTGCCGAGATTTGTCGCGAGCGTCCTGCGCAGATCGTGAAGGGTCCAGTTCTCCAAAGCCACCCCGTCAGTATTGACCTTGCCGTCTAGAGCCTTCTTGCCCTTCGCGTAGCCTGAGAAGTGGCTTCTTTCGTTGCCCCTCGCAGGGAAAAAAACGTGTCATTGGTCTTCGGTACCGTCTGGGGGACCGACACCGCCAGTGTGGACAGCGGAATAAGCGTAGGCTCTTCGTTCTTCGTGCGGTCACCCGATAGTTCCATGTTCCGGCTTCAAGGTTGAGGACCAACGCATCGCGGCAACTTCCGTACGCCTCTGTCCGGTCAGAATGAGCAGCTTGACGATGGAGCCGAACGAATAGCCGATATCGCCCGGTTCGGGCTCACAGCCCGTTCATATAGCCGCCAGTTCGGCATCGTTCACCACTCGCTTGCGCTTGACGATCGGGGCCGGATCCGGATTTTCCAATCCCTCGCGGGGAAACCGCGGATGAGCCGTTGCGGCGGTTTGCGACACCAGTTGAAAAATGCCCGCATACACCAGAAGGCCGTGTTAGCCGCTTGCGGGTGACCCCCGGCGACGATCTTCTTTGTGATGTTAGCAATGTCGGTGTCGATCACATGGTGGATAGAGCGACTCCCGAGGGCAGGCACAAGATACCGGTTCAGGCTGGCCTCGACCAGTGCGGTGTTTTGAGGGTCGTTACTCGGCGGCCTGGAGGTGACCGCCATCGCCGTCCTCGGTATCGTCAGCGCTGATATGCGCCTGATCGGCAAGGAAGGCTGGCAGTTCCGATGGAGCTATGCTGGAATTTGGGTGACGAGGCTGATCAAGCGGCGCTCTGCGGCTTCGTTTCGATGACCTGGATTCCGTCCAGGAACCGGCACCTGCGATGAGTTTCGGCAACTGATTTTGTCCTTTCAATCGTCGCCACTTCCTGGCCGCGGCCAACAGCTTGAAGACCATCAGCTGGGCGGTTTTCGAGGATAGCGAGCCCTTGGTACGCACCGTGCGATAGCGAACGGTTGCAAAGACGCTTTCGATGGGATTGGACGTTCGCAGATGATCCCAGTGTTGGGCGGGGAAATCGTAGAGCGCCAGCGACGCATTCTGATCTTTCGTCAGGCAGTCGACCGCCTTGGCATACGCCTCGGCCTCCATCTCGATCGCATGTGCAAGCAATTTGCGCGCGCCGCTGCGAAGTACATCCGTCAGGGTATCATCGATTTCGTCGGGCTGACGAAGGCGAACAATGTGTTGATAGTCTCGTTCATGGCGTATCACTCTCCTTGAGAGGTACTGGCAGGCTTCATCACCCGCCTCGATACGCCGCTCTCCTCAAGCCGCCATCATCCAGTTTCCGCCATGGCTCCCCCTGATTGATCCGCTTCACCTGTGCAACTGCACAGGCTGCCCTAGCGGGGAGATTGGCCTCCAATGGCGAAAACTTGCCGCAGGAGACCCTCCGATGACCGTGCCTATGGCGCCGCCGCTACGACAACTTGCCGACAAGCAGCGTGCGATCCACTGCCGCGCTACTGCGCCTTCAAGGGACGTCTGGATCGCGACGCAGGAGCCGATGACCGTTACGGGATCAATTCCAGGTCGCGCTGGCCGTCGCTGTGCCAGTTCGACGGTCTGGTGGCAATTTGGGCACATCTTCTGTCGCCGACAGTGGCGATGGCTGACGCTTCAACGAAACGGGGTCTTCGACGTCTGCTGCCTTCGCCGATGCTTTGCGAAGTGGCATAATGTTTCGACTCACGCAGGCGCGGGCAGGGGATGTCAGTCATGAATCTCCTGACTGGCGCGGATCAGGCCGATTGGCGGGATGAAAGATCATACGACTACACCGCTGGCCTGACGCTGCGGGAGTGGGCTTGGGAGTTCTTACGCCGCAATCCAGCGTTCCAGCGCGATCTGACCGCTGCGCGCCAGCATTGCAAGACTTGGTCTCTCCAATCCTTTCTCGATATGGTCGCGTCGGCCGGCGACCTGTCACGCTGGGGTGTTCTGTTTCGCGGAGTCTTGTGGCCGCGCTTCGGTCGTATTCTGGTGTCCGCTCTGGTGCGTCCATGTGCTGCCGGTCATTGCGGAACGGTTGCCTGCCTCGTCGCCGACACCGCCGTTCGAACTCTCGGCATTGCCCTGTCGTGCAATCGTCCTGCTGGCGCCCGACAAGAGCCAGCATGTTCTTCTTCGCAATGCGGACCACGCGCTGCAGCTCGCCGTCTCGGGCGCGAATATCCTCCACCCTGTTTGCCTGCATACGCAAGCCATCTGGCCCGCGGTGCTTTTAAAGCATCGACTGAGGGGACTGGAGTGCCTCAATGCTCTCAGTCTAGGGCAACAGTTGCCCCCCCGCTTGTTTGCGCCGGAAAAGCGCGGCGTTCGTTTGTCCTTCGTTCTTCGTGCGCTCGACGGTTCGCTCGCCGGAGCACCTCATCGCGAGCTCGCCGAAGTTCTCATCGGTCAACGGCGCGTCCATGCCGACTGGGCGGATCCTCGCGATCATCTGCGCGACCGCATCCGTCGGGCCGTCTCGCGTGGCCGCGCGCTCATGAATGGTGGCTACAGAGATTTCCTAATTTGAAAAGCGACAGTCCGCGCTGTGCGTCGGTGGATGAACGTTCGCTCGCAGCTGTACCCGTCACCAACAGTTCGCCCGCCGACAGGACTGCATGGCGCCTTGCAAGTGCGCTCTGGTCTAGCTTGTCGATGCCGAAATGAGATGGGCGAGGGTGCCAAGGCGGTGGTTCATTAGGGCCGGCCTCGACCTGGACGCACATCATTGGTCGGAAAGCGGCGTGCACCGCAATGTCGCCATAGCAGCCAAGATCCTTTGAGGCCGGACCTGCAGTCCTGTTGGACCGGCGGGTGCAACAATATGGAGGGATCTGAGGCCTCACACCGTTCCCTGGTCGACAGCTCGGTCAACATAGCACCCACCGCTTTATTATGGAAATGGTGTGCCTGGAGTGCAGCGAGTAGCGGCTTGCTGCGCACTGTCCTAAGAATAGCAGTCATGACCCGTCTGGGGTTCTGCAACACGACGATTCAACCGCTTGGGCATTGTCGCATATCCCACAATGTAGAATGCGCAACAGGGCAAAAGCTGATCCATCGGCGGTTTATCAATGCTTTTTGGCTTGGCACGGCACATGCAACGCAATCGGCAAAAGGCGCACGAACTGAGTGGCCCATCGGCCCTAGGAGCGCTGACTTATGCCCTCCCAAGGCATGTCCGGCCCGACAGCGAGCTCAGTCTCCTGCCGGGCATCCGTGTTTCAGGTCAACGGCGTTTGGAACTTCCAATTAGGTGGCGGCATTGACCGCAGGCCGCCCCCCGGTGGGGCGGAGAGACAGTGCAGCAGGTTTCAAATCCCGCCCATGCAAAGATATTTCATTTCCAGATAGTCCTCGAGGCCATGACGGGAACCCTCCCGCCCGATGCCGGATTGTTTGATCCCGCCAAACGGTGCCGCCTCCGAGGACATGCGTCCCGTGTTGATGCCAACCATGCCATATTCCAGAGCCTCTGCCACACGCCAGACCCGCTTCAGGTTTGAGGCATAGAAGTATGCGGCGAGGCCGTAGATCGTGTCATTGGCCTCGCGCACGACCTGATCCGCATCGTTGAAGCGAATGATCGGCGCGAGCGGCCCGAATGTCTCCTCTTGCGCGACTGCCATGACGCTGGAAATCTCGGTGAGGACCGTGGGTTCGAAAAACGTGCCATTCTTGCCGATACGCTGGCCCCCGCATCGTATTGTGCCGCCTTTCGCAATGGCATCTGCGACGTGAGACTCGATCTTGGCCAGAGCATGCTTGTCGATGAGCGGTCCGATGTCCACTCCGGCATCGAATCCGTCGCCAACCGACAAGTGCCGGATTCTTTCCACGAATTTCTTGACGAACTCATCGTGAACGCTCGATTGGACGTAAATGCGGTTCGCGGAAACGCAGGTCTGGCCGGCATTGCGGAACTTCGCCTGGACCGCACCGTCAACAGCACCGTCAATGTCGGCATCATCGAAGATGATGAAAGGTGCATTGCCGCCGAGTTCAAGGCTGACCTTCTTGATCTGGTCAGAGCACTGACGCATCAGCAGCCGTCCGACCTCGGTCGAACCGGTGAAGCTGATCTTTCGAATCTTGGAATTGGTGCAGAGTTCACGGCCCACGCGATCACCTTCGGACGCATAGATCAGGTTGACCACGCCATCGGGAAAGCCGCCCTGATGGGCGAGGGCGAACATTGCGCCAGCCACGAGCGGCGTCTGTTCAGCGGGCTTGAGCACGATTGTGCAGCCCGCAGCCAAGGCCGGCGAGATTTTGCGCGCCACCATGGAGGCCGGGAAATTCCATGGCGTGATCGTGCCAACAACGCCGATGGGCTGCTTGATCACTAGCATTCGGCGGTCTGTCGAGGGTGCCGAGATCGTCTCCCCATAGACGCGATTGGCCTCCTCGGCATACCATTGCAGATACGCCGCCGCATGCGATACCTCTGAAATGGCTTCGGCAAGCGGCTTGCCCATTTCCGCAGTCAGAATCGCGGCGAGATCGCCTGCATGGTCGATGATCAGCTGATGCCATCGCCAAAGAACGTCGCTACGTTCTCGGGCCGTCAACGCGGCCCATCCCGACTGCGCAACATAGGCCTTGTCTACCGCAGCACGTGTCTCCTCCACGCCCATATCGGGAAGCTCTGCCAAAACTTCGCCGGTCGACGGATTGACGACCTCGAACGTCTTATTGCCAACTGGTCTGCCGAGTGCCGGCAGGCGGTCGATGGCTCCAAACAGGTGCGGGGATTTCAGACGGCGGATCATCGGCAGGCACAGGGGCAATACCGGATTCCTCCTCAACGCAGCGAACATCCAGGTCGACAGGCCGTCAGTGTGTATTCTGCACCAGTGGGTTCGTCGTAGGGCCTCGGCAAAGCAGCTGGTAGACCACGCTAGCCCGATGAAAAGACAGCAGTTTCGTTAGTTTGAGTGCCCGCGGTTCATCAATTGATGGATTAAGCAGTCGGATGTTTGCTTCATCCACCATGCCTGCTGGTGGCATGCGACTGAATTCTGCAAAAAGGCGGCATACATGCTGAGGAGCGCCATTTCGGCGAGAGGCCGCCGGACCGCCAATGCCGCGCAAGGTCGGCGAAAACGACTCCGCGCGTCTGCATGATCTGCTTGGCCCACGGGCCTCCAACGCTCTTCCCACGAGAAGCCCCGATGAAGAAGGAAGGTGTGATGAGTTTCGTTACTCATCC
>NZ_RZQY01001350.1:0-462 GCF_003998575.1 Mesorhizobium sp. M7A.F.Ca.CA.001.10.2.1
CCGGAATACAGAGTGGCCCATGTTTCTTTCGATCGGGCCTTTCAACCCGATCGGAACATGGGCTAGGACAACGCGGCTTTGGAACCGGAGGCGGAACCAGGCCAGAGACAACAAACAGGACGAGCGTCCTGTTCGTACAGGAACCCGGGGGATCCCCAATGTTGAGTGGACTAGAGGCGGCCTTTTTCTACCTCTTCGCCTTTGTCGCGGTGGCTTCGGCGTTCATGGTCATTTCGTCGCGCAACCCCGTGCATTCGGTGCTGTTCCTGATCCTGACCTTTTTCAACGCCGCCGGCCTGTTCATGCTGACCGGGGCCGAGTTCCTGGCGATGATCCTGCTCGTCGTCTATGTCGGCGCGGTGATGGTGCTGTTCCTGTTCGTGGTCATGATGCTCGACGTCGATTTCGCCGAGATGAAGGAAGGCGCACTGCAATATGCGCCGATAGGCGCGCTGGTCGGGC
>NZ_RZQY01001351.1:0-461 GCF_003998575.1 Mesorhizobium sp. M7A.F.Ca.CA.001.10.2.1
GGGAGCAGCCGGCGCGGTGGCCTGAGCAGCCGGCTTTGCCGCGGGCGCGGGAACGGTCAGCAATTCGGCCGGCTTGCCCGGCTCCTCGACCATGGCCAGCACCTGGCCGGCCGCATCCTTGGGAACCGAAACCACGGCGGTCTGCACCGAGGGCGTTACGACATCGCCCGTGGTCGCGCGCAGCGCGATCGTATAATCACCGGGCTTCAGCGGATCGTCGAGAATGATAACGAAGGCGCCATCGGGACCAGCGACCGTCGAGCCAAGCACCGTCGAGCCGTTGAGGATCTCGACCTTGGCGTTGGGCGCCGCATTGCCGGCGACGACAATCGAGCCATTGCTTTCGACGCGCACGACATCGAAGGACGGTGCGACCGGACCGGCCGCAGCCGGCGCCGCCGCGTCCGCGGCCGGTGCGGACGGTGCCCCAGTCAACGGCACCGTCCGCACCAGCCGCGGCC
>NZ_RZQY01001352.1:0-458 GCF_003998575.1 Mesorhizobium sp. M7A.F.Ca.CA.001.10.2.1
CATGATGACAGCCGTCTATCGCTGGTTCGAGAACTGGGTCTATCCGTTCAGGGAGCCAGCGAATCTTCGGCCACCGACCAGCGTCGGCGGTTTCCTCTGGCACTATGTCGGCCAGGCGAAGTTCGCCTTCTTCGCCATGCTGGTCATCGGCGGCATCGCGCCGCTGGTCGAGGCCGGCCTGTTCTACTTCGTCGGGCGGCTCGTCGATATTCTCGACCAGCTTCCCGCCGAGCGCAGCTGGCACGCACTGTGGGCCGCCGCCGGTCCTGAACTGGTTTTCATGGTCGTGGTGGTGCTGGTCATCCGCACCGTCGTCGTCGGCCTGTCGGCGCTGGTCGATGAACAGACCATCACGCCGGGCTTCTACAATCTGGTGCGCTGGCAGGCACACCGGCATGTCTCGCGCCAGTCCTACGCCTTTTTCCAGAACGATTTCGCCGGCCGCATCGCGACAAAGG
>NZ_RZQY01001353.1:0-458 GCF_003998575.1 Mesorhizobium sp. M7A.F.Ca.CA.001.10.2.1
GCTCGCGGTAGGGCGGATAACGGCCCCAATCCTTGTCGCCGCCATTGCGCAGGTCGAACAGGATCGCCGACGGCACGATCGGCACGCGAAAACCACCGACCTCCAGGCCGATGCCGCGTTCGCGCAATGCCGCCTGCACGCCGGACGCCGCGTCGAGGCCGAAAGCCGAACCGCCTGAAAGCACGACGGCGTGCACCACATCGACGGAATTGTGCGGTTCGAGCAGGTCTGTCTCGCGCGTGCCCGGCGCGCCGCCCAGGATCTGAACGCCGGCCACTGTCGGCGTGTCGCAAAGCACGGTCGTGACGCCGGACTTCAGGCTGGCGTCGGACGCATTGCCGACGCGCAGGCCGGCAACGTCGGTGATCAGGTTGCGTGGGCCGGTGCGAAACATCAGTTGCTTTCCAAGGGCGCAAAGCGCGTGCCGTCGAAACGGAAGACGCGGTAAGGTCTCTGGC
>NZ_RZQY01001354.1:0-458 GCF_003998575.1 Mesorhizobium sp. M7A.F.Ca.CA.001.10.2.1
CATCAATATATTTTAAATGTTCAAATTGATTATGATTCATACTTATTCATCCTTTGTGAGTAGATTTAATTTGTTCTATTATTTTTACCCTTTTTATTTGGAATGATTCTTATTAATGAATAACAAGTCTAATTAACATTAAATAGACAGTTTTTAGTGTGTATATTAAGATGAAACAGTATGAAATATCAATTAGATAGAGTTGTATTGATTATCTAAGGCAACACCAGTAAATATATCGTTTAATGTTATAAAATAAAAGGTGTGAGATAAATGGATGAAATAGTACTCGGAGTAGATTTAGGCACAAGTTCTGTTAAAGTGATAGCAGTAAATCGACAAGGTAATGTTCTTGATGTGACCAATTCATCGTTATCATTAATACAAGAACATAATGGTTACAGCGAACAAGATCCTGAAGAATGGTTTCAATCAACAAAAGATGCCATCTCTAGTTT
>NZ_RZQY01001355.1:0-458 GCF_003998575.1 Mesorhizobium sp. M7A.F.Ca.CA.001.10.2.1
GGCAAGTACGTCACCTATATCAAAGATAAATACATTATCTTCATCTACACCACAATCAACACCAGTTTCACCATGTGCTTTCAACATACGGTACTCACCATGAATAGGTAAGAAGTATTTTGGTTGAATTAAACGTAGCATAAGGGACTGGTCTCCACGTGAACCGTGTCCAGATGTATGAATATTAGAAATTTTACTATGAATGACATCTGCACCAGCTTTGTAAAGTGCATTGATTGTACGGTTAATACTTTTTGTATTACCAGGAATAGGTGATGAACTAAATACCACTGTATCTTCTGGGATAATTTTAATTTGTTTGTGTGTACCATTAGCAATACGAGATAATGCTGCCATTGGTTCACCTTGAGATCCTGTACATAAAATAAGTAATTCATGTTTAGGAATACTATTAATTTTACCTGGTTCTACAAAAGTTTCAGGTGGAGCTTTAATAT
>NZ_RZQY01001356.1:0-457 GCF_003998575.1 Mesorhizobium sp. M7A.F.Ca.CA.001.10.2.1
CACCCATGGCGAGTGCGCCGATGGCGAAATGCAGCGTGCCCATCAGCGCCGACGCCGTGCCGGCGATCTCGCCATGCTCTTCCATGGCCAGCACCGAGGTGGTCGGGATGACCAGGCCGAGAAAGCCGTAGCCGACGAACAGCAGGGCCGCCATCACGTCGAGCCGGTCGACGCCCGTCGCCATGATCGCCAACAGCACCACCATCGTCGAGGCATAGCCGGTCACCGCGACGCGCACCACGCGCCTCAGGCCGAAGCGCTCGGCCAGCAGCCCCGTCATCTGCGACATGCCGATGAAGGCGACCGCGTTGATCGAGAAGAACACGCTGTAGACCGAAGGCGACAGCCCGTAATGGTCGATCAGAATGAAGGACGAGCTCGACAGATAGACGAAGAAGCTCGCAATGCCGAAGCCGGCGATCGCCACCAGGCCAAGGAAATTGCGGTCGCCCATCAG
>NZ_RZQY01001357.1:0-454 GCF_003998575.1 Mesorhizobium sp. M7A.F.Ca.CA.001.10.2.1
GTACAAGTACTTGTCACTTAATGTTAGACCCTAAACAAGAACCCATTCCATCAATTACAGGTTCAGTTAAAGATGCTATTATACCTGGATTATATGCATATGAAGCTGGGCAAGCTGCTGTAGGAGACTTGTTTAGTTACTCTGAACGCATGGCTCCACATGAAATTGTTGAAGCCGCGAAGAACAAAGATATGGATGTATTACAATACTTAGAAACACTAGCAGAGCAAATCCCTGTTGAAGAACAACATGTAGTCGTGCTAGATTGGCATAATGGTAATAGAAGTATATTAAGCGATAGCCATTTAACTGGTAGTGTCTTTGGTTTAACATTACAAACACCATTCGAAATGGTACACCGTGCTTATTTAGAATCAACTGCATTTGGAACTAAAATGATCATGAAACAATTCGAAGATAATGACATTCCAGTTCATACAGTATATGCGTCAGG
>NZ_RZQY01001358.1:0-452 GCF_003998575.1 Mesorhizobium sp. M7A.F.Ca.CA.001.10.2.1
CGGCAAACACGGCCGTGCCTTCCATGGCGCTGGCGGATTGCAGTGCGATAACAGCCATGGAGAGACCGATCACCGGCCGGAAAATAGATCCGCGCACGGTCGACAATCTTGGGAAAAAACGCATCGCATTTTCCTCAGGCTGCGGTCGGGCTTGGGATGCGCGGCAGGTTTTCCGCCAGGAAGCGCCAGTCATCCCGCTCGCTTTCGCCTTCATGACGCTTGCCGAAGAACTGGATGAACATCTTGCCGTCGGAATCATAGACCTCAAGCGAGGTGACATGACCGTCCTTGGTCGGCTTGCGCACCGCCCAGACCTCCTGGATGTGGTCGGTGCGCAAATGCAGGTGGAAGGTTTCGTCCAGCACGTTGATCCATGGCCCCATCGGCTTGATCGACTTGATCGGACCGGAATGGATCTGGATGCAGCCGCGGTTTCCCACAAAGCACATGAT
>NZ_RZQY01001359.1:0-449 GCF_003998575.1 Mesorhizobium sp. M7A.F.Ca.CA.001.10.2.1
GATCTCGTTCAGTTGATTCATCACGGTTTGAAGTTGGTCGTTTTGGCTGGCATTCGGTGTCTGAGTCTCGTTCTTGTTGTTTTTGTCGTTGAATTTGTCTTTCAAAGCCATCTTCGATCCCTCCTTTATTGTAATCTTCGCCGAGTTTACGGCCACGCACTTTTTTATCTTCAGCTAAGTGTCGATAGGTAATGCTTTTGGATGTGACACGTTCAATTTCAATACCATGTTGGTTTAAATGGTCTTTGAATTCATTCATATTCGTTGCTTGTGATTGGTCTATCGCCTCTCTAATCTCATCTTTCCATGAATATTGGGCTGTTGATTTCGTATTAGGGTCAGCAATCGCTTTTTCTGTCTGCGTATAACGTAAGCGTGCTGTGTCCTTTTCTGGCACGCTTAAACCATGTTCCAGGCAAACCTCGTCATTGAAATCTCTGACATTACGT
>NZ_RZQY01000135.1:0-11160 GCF_003998575.1 Mesorhizobium sp. M7A.F.Ca.CA.001.10.2.1
ACCGCGAGACGCGCGAGCCGGCGCCCGACATTGCCGAGCAGGTCGCCAACCGCATGCGCCACCGCGGTGTGCTCATGGGCAAGACCGGGATCCACGGCAATGTGCTGAAGATCCGCCCGCCCATGCCGTTCTCGCGCGACAATGCCGACGTCCTGATCGGCGCCCTCGACGAGGTGCTGGGTGAAGTCGGCGGAGTGAAGGCGTGAACGCTGTTTCCACGCAATCCGAGCCCGAGACGGCAGCCGATGTCACCGAGCTTGCCAAGCGCGCGCTCGAACATTGGGGCATTCGTGAGGGTGAGCCAGAGCTGCTGAAATTCCGCGAGAACGCGGTGTTTCGCGTCATCTTGCCAACAGGCCAGCCGGCCGCCATGCGCATTCATCGGCTTGGCTATCACACGGACGCCGCCCTGCGCTCGGAACTGCAATGGATGGGCTTTTTGCAAGCGGCCGGCATCGCCACGCCATCTGCGGTCGCCACGCCGGCCGGCGATCTGTTCGTGCTTGTCAGCGCCAACGCCTCAGTGCAACCCCGGCAAGTCGATTGCTTGAGCTGGCTGGAAGGCCGCGCCGTCGGCGCGCGAGGCGTGCCGCTGGATTTTACGCCCGAGCAGGCAAGACAGGTCTTTACCGCGATGGGCCGAACCATCGCCCACATGCACAATGTCACGTCTGCCTGGACGCCGCCCGCCGGCTTTGCCCGCCATGCCTGGGATTTCAATGGCTTCTTCGGCGCGAACCCGAATTGGGGCCGCTTCGAGACCTCGCCCTTCCTCGACGGCCCTCATCGCGAGCTGGTTTTCCAGGCGCGGGAAAAGGCCGTGAAGGCGCTGTCGGAGCATGAACGCAGCGCCCGCAATTTCGGCATCATCCACGCCGATCTGGTGCGCGAGAATGTGCTCGTCCATGACGGCGCGATCCGCATCATCGACTTCGACGATTGCGGCCATGGCTGGCACATGTACGACCTTGCCGTCGCGCTCTACCAGAACCGCGATGAGGCGATCTATCCGCTGATCGAGGCCGCTTTGCTCGAGGGCTATCGGCAGGAGCGGGCACTGACCGCGCGCGACATCGCCGCGCTGCCGCTGTTTTCGGCGTTGCGTGCCTTTGCTTTCCTCGGTTGGGTGCAGAGCCGCGTCGAAGGCGACATCACCAGGGATGTCGGCCAGCGTATGTCGGCCATCGCAGCCGATGTGGTGATTGCCTATCTGCGTGGCGAATAGGGCCGATCAATAAGAACTGGCGGGTCATCAGCCCTTCGCGAAATGGATGCTGACCGTGCCCGAACTGCCGAAATCGGCGACGATCGTGTCGCCGGGCCGCGCCTCGACCGGGCGCACGAACGATCCAGAGAGCACCACCTCGCCAGCCGCGATCGACATGCCGTAGCGGGCGAGCCTGTCCGCCAGCCAGGCGATGCCCATGGCCGGGTGGTTGAGCACGCCGGCGCCAAGCCCGGTTTCCTCTACCTCGGCGTTGCGCGAGACGATGGCGCCGATCCAGCGCATGTCGGCCTCATCAGGACGTTGCCGCCGGCCGCCGATGACAATGCCGGCATTGGCGGCATTGTCGGAAATCGTGTCGAAGAAGGTGCGCACCTTCTTCGTCTCGGCATTGACGCGCTCGATGCGCGTATCGAGGATTTCCAGCGCCGGTGTGATGTAGTCGGTGGCGTGGAGCACGTCGGAGATGGTCACGCCGGGGCCTTTCAGCGGCGCCTTCATGACGAAGGCGATCTCGGCCTCGACGCGCGGCTGGATGAAGCGGCCGGCCGGCACCGTCGCGCCGTCATGGAAGAACATGTCGTCGAACAGCACGCCCGAATCCGGCGTGTCGATGGCAAGCGCGTACTGCATTGCCTTCGATGTCAGCCCGATCTTCCAGCCCTTCGGCTTCAGCCCGGCATCGATCTTGCGCGCCACCAGCGCCGCTTGCACGCGATAGGCGTCCTCCATCGTCGCATCGGGAAAATCGAGGCTGAGCAGACGGATCTGGCGGCGCGACCGCTCGGCCTCGAACAGCTGTGCCGCGGCGTCCTCCACCTGTTCCGGGGTCATTGCGCTGCCTCGTCGACGACACCGTTTCTGAGCACGCCGATGCCTTCGGCCTCCACCTCGATCACGTCGCCGGGCTTCAGCCAGATCGGCGGCTCGAAGCGGGCGCCAGCACCCGTCGGCGTGCCGGTGACGATGATATCGCCCGGCACCAGCGTGGTGAAGGTCGAGATGTAGTTGATGATCTTGCGGAAGGAAAAAATCATCCGGCTGGTGCGGTCCTGCTGGCGCAACTCGCCATTGACGCGGGTGGTCAGCGCGATGTCGGCGATCTGCGCCTCGTCGCTGAACGGCACCAGCCATGGGCCGATCGAGCCGCTGCGGTCGAAATTCTTGCCTTGCGTGACGTTGAACTTGGCATGGCGCACCCAGTCGCGGATGGTGCCTTCATTGCACAGCGAGAGCGCCGCGATATGGCCGAGCGCGTCGGCCTCGGCAATGCGCCGGCCGGCCTTGCCGATGACGATGACGATCTCGCCCTCATAGTCGAGCTGCGGTGATTCCGGCGGCCGCACCAGCGGCGCGCCATGGCCGACGAAGGAGCGGGGGAAGCGGATGAACAGTGACGGGTTGGAGGGCGCTGCCTGGCCGTCCTTGTACTCCTCGTTGCGGTCGGGGTAGTTGACGCCGACGCAGATGATCTTTTCCGGTGACGGGATCGGGATTTCATAGGCGATGGCGTCGAGCGGAAAATCGGCGGCAAACGCCTCGGCCTCTTCCGCCAGCCGCCGCAAGGCGCCGGCCTCGATCACTTCCCGCAACGTCGGCCATTGGCCGTGGCGCGCCGACAAGTCGACGACACCGTTGCCTGATATCGCGCCATAGCGCACCTTGCCGCCGACGGTGAAGGTGGCGAGCCGTGCGTGGTTCATGCTGCGGCTCCGGCGATGGTGAATATCGGCGAGGTCGGAGCTCTACGACGCCCCCCTCTGTCCTGCCGGACATCTCCCCCTCTTGGGGGGAGATTGGATGTCATCTCTGCCTTCGCCAATTTCCAACGCTGCAAGAGAGGCGCTGACCATGGGCCTGGCCAATCTCCCCCCTTGAGGGGGAGATGTCCGGCAGGACAGAGGGGGGCGTGACGGAACGCTATCATCTCTGAATTCCCGTCTAAGGCGCAATGATCGGCGAAGCCGCCAAATCCGGCTGGCGTGCCTTCGCTCCGGCAAACACACTGCCCTCCTCGAACCAGCTTTTCGGCGCCGGCGCGCCCCACAGCGTCTGGCGTTGCGGGTCCTTGAGGTCCCATTTTATCGGCTCGAGGTCCGGATCGACCGTCTGGTAATCCGAACAGTAAATCTCGATGCGGTGGTTGTCCGGGTCTCTGACATAGAGGAAGAAGGCGTTGGAAATACCGTGCCGGCCGGGGCCGCGTTCGATGTTCGGCAAATAGCCCGTCGTTGCCATCAGATCGAGCAGGTCGATGATGTTGAGCGGCGTCGGCACCCAGAAGGCGACATGGTGCAGGCGCGGCCCGATGCCGTTGGTGAAGGCGATGTCGTGCACGCCGCCCTTGCGGTGCGTCCACGCCGCCCACAGCCTTCCGCTGCTGGCGTCCTCGGTATACTCGGTCACCCGGAAGCCGAGCTCGTTGTAGAAGGCGACGGACTCGTCGACATTGGGCGAGAAGCAGTTGAAGTGGTCAATGCGCAGCGGCTTGACGCCCTTGTACAGCGCATACTTCTGGTGGATCGGCGGCAGCCGCTCCATCTCAGCGTAGAATTCGAGCGGAATGCCGTGCGGATCGCGGGTGCGGAAGGTGCGCGACTGGTAAGGCCGCTCGACCCATTCCACCGGCAGGCCCTTGTCCTTGAAGAAATGCACTGCCTTGTCGAGGTCTTCATCCGAGAAGACCTTGAAGCCAAGGTCGCGCGCTTCTGCCGTGGCCGCCTTCTTCAGCACGATGCAATGGTGCCCACGCTCCTCCAGCGCCCTGAGATAGATGGTGTCCGATGTCTCGTCGGTGACCTGCAGGCCGAGCGTATCGACATAGAAGGCGCGGGATTTGGCGAGGTCGGTGACGGCCAGCTCGACATGGCTGAGGCGCACGATGTTGAAGGCGGGGTAGAGATTGGGCTTGGGCAAGGGCATCTGATTTCCTCCGGTCAGCCGCCGAGTTTCTGGATCGCGTGCGCCGTCGTCGCAAAGGCTATGTTCTTCGTCTCCATGTAGAAGTCGAAGGAATGGTCCCCGCCGTCGCGGCCGATGCCGGAATTCTTGACGCCGCCGAACGGTGTCGGCAAATGGCGCACATTCTCGGAATTGACCCAGATCATGCCGGCATCGAGCGCGTCTGTGAAGCGGAAGGCGCGGGTGACGTCCGAGGTCCAGAGATAGCCGGTCAGGCCGTATTGCGTGTCGTTGGCCAGCGCAAGCGCCTCGGCCTCGTCGTTGAAGGGAATGGCGCTCAGCACCGGCCCGAAAATCTCCTCCTGCGCAATGCGCATGCCGTTGGTGACGTTGGTGAACAGTGTCGGGCCGACATAACAGCCGCCGCCCGGCCCATCGACCTTGCCGCCGCCGACGGCGAGCGTGGCCCCCTCCGACCTGCCGATGTCGATATAGGACAGCACCTTCTTCTCATGCACCGGATGGATGAGCGGGCCGACCACCGTTTTCGGATCGAGCGGATGGCCGACGACGATGCGCTTCGCCCTCTCCGCGATTTTGGCGGTGAAGCTTTCATAGATCGAAGCTTCGACCAGCAGTCGCGACGATGAGGTGCAGCGTTCGCCATTCAGCGAATAGATCATGAATACGGCGGCGTCGGCGGCGCGTTCGAGATCGGCGTCGGCAAAGACGATCACCGGGTTCTTGCCGCCAAGTTCGAAATGCACGCGCTTCAGCGTGTCGGCGCCTTGTTTCATGATCATCGAGCCGGTACGGCTCTCGCCGACAAAGCCGATCGCCTTGATGTCGGGATGCTCGGTCAACGCCTTGCCGGCATCTTCACCCAGGCCGTTGACCAGGTTCCACACACCCTTCGGCAGACCGGCCTCCTCGGCGATCTCGACCAGCAGGCGGGCGGTCAGCGGCGAAAATTCAGCCGGCTTATGAACCACGGTGCAGCCGGCCGCCAGCGCCGGTGCGATCTTCCAGGTCGACAGCATGAACGGCGTGTTCCACGGCGTGATGATGCCGACCGGGCCGATAGGCACCCGCGTGGTGAGGTTGACCTGGCCCGTGGTCCGCAGCGTCTCGCCGTCTCGGGCTTCGGGTGCACGGTCGGCGAAGAAGCGGAAATTCTCGGCACCCCGCAACGCCGCCTTGGCCATGAACTTCAGCGCCTGGCCGGTATCCATGCATTCGACGAAGGCTATCTCCTCGGCACGCGCCTCGATCGCGTCGGCGATTCTGTGCAGCAGCTTCTTGCGCGCTTCGCCCGGCATGGCGGCCCAGGCTGGAAACGCAGCCTTGGCTGCCCTGGCGGCGCGGTCGATGTCGGCGGCTCCGCCGCGCGCGACGCTTGCCAGCGGCTTCAGGTCGACCGGCGACAGCGTTTCGAACGTCGCGCCGTCGAGCGCCGGTACCGCCTCGCCGCCGATCTGGTTCAACACGCCATCGCGCCTGAAGCGGTCCATATAGGCCTCGGCCTTGTTCAGATTGCCTTGCAGGTCGGACATGTCGGGTTCCGTCACTTGCCGCGCAGTCGCGGGTGGATTGCGTTTCTCTTCCAACTCAGCTCCGGGTCGATTTCCCGGATCTCGAGCGACAGGGCGAAATGCGGGGTCTCGAACAGCCCGGCGAGATATTCGCTCACCGCCGCGAAGACGGCTTCGCCGGTCCGCTTCTTCTCATCAGGGCTGCGGCCGGTGCCGATGCGAAACGACATGTCGAGAAAAGCGTTTTCCGGCAGACTGTCGGCCATCGCGTAAGCCTCGGCGCGAAAGGCCCGCACCCGCACGGCGCCGGTCTCGAACAGCCCGGTGTCCAGCACGGTGCGCAACACCAGCGCGCACAATTCGCCCATGTCGACCTTGGCATCGAGATTGGCTGAATACTCGATGGAGAAGTGAGGCACGGCGTTTCCCTGGTCTATTGCTTTTGTTGTAGTTAACGCGTTAATTACATGCAACGCCGACGAAGTCAAGTCTTGCATCGGCCTTGGCGCAACGATACGGGATGGCAGGAACGGGCCCTGGCAGGCGGATTCGGCTGAGGGAAGGCCTGTTTTCGATCGCAAGCGTGGGAGGCTCTTTTTCTTACTGCCTGAAAACACCCGTCGTTCTCTGCCAATGGCGCTGCTTCATGCCCGCGAAGCGGTGATGGCGCGGTTTCGGCCGATGCTTGCGGCGCATGACGTGACCGAACAGCAATGGCGCGTGCTGCGCGTGCTGAGCGAAGCCGGCCCGGTCGAGGCGACGGAACTCGCCGACCGCGCCTCGGTTTTGCCGCCCAGCCTGACGCGCATCATCAAGGCGCTCGAGGGCCGCAAATTCATCACCCGCAACAAGGCCGAAGGCGACGGCCGACGCGTCGTTCTAACCATTGCGCCCGCCGGTTCCGCCCTGATCGACGCCCTGTCGCCGGAGCGTCGCGTCATTTATGACGACATCGAACAGCGCTTCGGCCACGAAAAGCTCGAGCAGTTGCTCGATCTGCTGGAGACGCTGATCGACGGCGAGAGCTGATCGTTCCGGCTACCGCAGAGGTTTCGACGGTCGCTTGGGTTGACGGCCCCGCATACCTTGAAAATGGCCGAAACACCCGATGGGGTCAGCTAACCTCGCAACCTCGCCCCTTCCGGATCGAAGAACGGTATCGGAGCCACCACCGCACGCGTCGGCTTACCACCGATATCAATGCTCAATTCGGTGCCGACAGCCGTGAAGGGCAGCCGCAGATGCGCGGTGGCCAGCACCTTGCCGAGGGAATAGCCGTGGTCGCTGTAGGTGACGATGCCGGCGTCCTCGCCATCGGCCAGAATCCTGGCATCGGCCGCGGCCGGCTTGTCGCCGTCGAGGATCAGTCCGACCCATTGCTCGTCGAGGCCCTTGTCGCGAACCTTGAGCAAAGCTTCGCGGCCGATGAAATCGCCCTTGTCGAACTTGATCCAGCGGTCGAGGCCGACATGGAACGGGGTGCGGGTCTCGTCCATGTCGATGCCGTGCGCCGGATAGGCCTTTTCCAGGCCCAGCGTGAACATCGCCAGCACGCCATAGGGTTTCAGGCCAAAGTCACGGCCGGTGCGCATCAGCGCGTCCCAGAGAGAGGCCGCCTCGTCGGCCGGCACGAACAGTTCGAAGCCGAGTTCGCCGGTGACGCCGGTGCGCGAGATCAGTACCCGCGTGCCGTTGATATGGCCCGACGTGAACGACCAGCGCTTCAGTCCATCCAGATCGGCATCCGCGATCAACGCTTTCAGCAGTTCGCGCGAGCGCGGACCCTGGATGGTCGGGAAGGCGATGGCCGCCGTGATGTCGGTGACATAGGCCTTGCGGCCCTGAGCGTGATGCTGCAGCCAGGGCAGCATCTTCAGGCGGTTGACCGAGCCGGTCACCAGCATGAAGTGCTCCGGGCCCAACCGAAACACGGTGAGGTCGTCCATGATGCCGCCATCCTCGCGGCAGACCGTGGAATAGCGGACGTGGCCCGGTTTCATGGCAGCGGCATTATTGACGATGACATGGTTGACCAGCGCCTCGGCCTCCGGCCCCTTGATATCCATCTTGCCCATGGTGCTGAGATCCTGCACGCCGACATTCCTGCGGGTGTTCAGGTGCTCGTCGGCAATACCGGAATAAGTTTTGGCCGAGATGAAATCGCCCCCGACACGACCCATGGTCGCGCCCAGCCCGACGATGCTGCTGTAGAAAGGGGAACGCCGCTCAGCCAAGGAAGTCTCCATCGTTCATGAAAAACGGCAGCGCCAGGCAGCGCTGCCGGAAGGCATTTGTTGTCGTTCTCAGCTGCCGTAGACGTCGAAGGAAAAGTATTTGTCGTTGATTTCCTTGTACTTGCCATTGGCGCGCAGCGCGTCGATGGCCGCATTGAGCTTGTCGGCCAACTCCTTGTTGCCCTTCTGCAGGGCGATGCCGACGCCGGGGCCGTGTATGGCCGGATCGGCCGTCAGCGTGCCGAGCAGCTTGCAGCAGGCGCCGTCTGGCTTCTTCAACCACTCGGTCAGGATGATCGAGCCGTCCATCATCGCGTCGAGGCGGCCATTGGCCATGTCGGTGCGGGCATCTTCGCCCGTCGGATAGGCCTTGACCGTCGAGCCTGCATATTTCTGGTCGGCGAATTTCTGGTGGATGGTCGCGGTCTGCACGCCGAGCGCCTTGCCTTTCAGGTCGTCCGGCGAGGAGCCTGATATGGTCGAATCCTTCGGTACGGCGATGGCCGGCGGCGTCTGGTAGTATTTGTGGGTGAACTCGACCTTTTCGGCCCGCTCGGGCGTGATGGTGATGTTGATGATGGCGTCGAACTTGCCGGCCTGCAGCGCCGGGATCGAACCATCGAAATCCTGCACGCTGAACTCGCACTCGGCCTTCATCTGCGCGCACAGCGCCTTCCCCAAGTCGATGTCGAAGCCGCCCAGCGTGCCGTCGGCACTGGCGTAATTGAAGGGCGGATAGGCGCCCTCGGTGCCGATCCTGAGTTTTTTGTCCTGGGCGGAGGCGGCGCCCGTGGCAAGGGTGAGAGCGACGGAAGCTGCAAGCACGAAACGACCGAAAAGACGCATGTTCGAGTTCCCCGTTGAAAGCGGGAAGTCTACGGGCTTTCATGATCCCGGCGGAGACGGAAACGACATGCGCTGCGGCGATCGCGGCGCGGCGAGCGGACCAAGCCCTCACGATTGGTCGTGCGTTAGCCGGCGCGCTGCTTGTTCGTCGCTGTCCGGTCGATGCCGAGTTCGCCTGCCGAGAGGACAACGCCAAATTTTTCGTTGGCTTCCTCGATCGTATAGTAACCCAACGCCACGTCGCGCAGCACCAGATCCGGATCGCGCTGCAGCGGATCGCCGTAGCCGCCACCGCCCGGCGTGCCGACACGCACGCGGTCGCCGGCCTTGAGCGCGATGTCCTGCTCCTTGGACAAATGCGGCGGTACATGTTCCTCGCCGTTGCGGAAGACGGTCACCATGTTGACCGCGCCATCCCTGCCGCCGAGTGCGCCTTGGGGGCCGAAACGGCCGTGATCCATGACGAAAGAAGCACGGGCGTCGCCGCGCAGGATTTCGACCTCATAGGCGAGGCCGAAACCGCCGCGATGCTTGCCGGCGCCGCCTGAACCTTCGCGCAAGGCATAGTGGCGGTAGAGCACCGGGAATGCCTGTTCCATGATCTCGACCGGCGGCGATTTGGAAATGCCGATGGTCGAGCAGCCATTGGTCAGTCCGTCATGGCCTGAATTTCCGCCGTAACCGCCGCCGGAGATCTGGTACATGACGTAATCGCGACCGCGCGCCGGGTCGTTGCCGCCGAGCGCGAAATTGCCGCTGGAGCCGGCGGGCGCCGCCGTCACCTTGTCCGGCAACGCCTGCACCATGGCCGCGAACACCGCTTCCGCGATGCGCTGCGACACTTCAGCCGCGCAGCCCGAGACCGGGCGTGGATATCTGGCGTCGAGGAAAGTGCCTTCCGGCCGCTTGACTTCAAGCGGTTCGAAGGCACCGGCGCTGATCGGCACATCAGGGAAAATGTGACGCATGGCGAGATAGACCGACGACAAGGTCGTCGCCAGCACACTGTTCATCGGCCCGGCGCAGGGCTTTGACGAGCCGGTGAAATCGAAGGTCAGCGTATTGCCCTGTTTCTCCACCGCGAGCGCGATGGTCAGCGGCTCGTTGACCACCCCGTCGGAATCGACAAACGCCTTGGAATGGTAGGTGCCGTCGGGAATGGCTGAGATGTTGGCGCGCATCTGCTCGGCCGCGCGGCGGCGCAGTTCGGCGATCGCCTCGACAACCGTTTCATCACCGTAACGATCCAGGATACCATTGAGCCGGTCCTGGCCGATCAGCAGTGCCGCAGCCTGGGCGCGGATGTCGCCGATGCGCTGGTCGGCAACGCGGATGTTGGAGCAGATGATGGCGTAGATCTCCGGATCGAGCACGCCCTTCTTGAACAGTTTTACGGGCGGCAGTCGCAGGCCTTCCTGCTCCACGGCAGTCGCCGAGGCCGAAAATCCGCCCGGGACCGAGCCGCCAATGTCGGGCCAATGGCCGGTGTTGGACAGCCAGCAGAAAATCTTGCCGTCCCGGTAGACCGGCATGGCGAAGCGCACATCCATCAGATGCGTGCCGCCGAGATAGGGGTCGTTGACGATGTAGATGTCGCCTGGTTCCGGCGGCAGGCAACGGCCGTCGGCGATCATCTCGATCACCGTCCTGGTCGAATATTGCATGACGCCGACGAACACCGGCAGGCCTTGGCTGCCTTGCGCGATCAGCGAACCATCGACGGCGGAATAGATGCCGTCGGAGCGGTCATTGGCCTCGGCGATGACAGGCGAGAAGGCGGCGCGCGAGAAGGTCAGGTCCATCTCGTCGCAGACCTGCTGCAGTGCCGCCTGGAGGACCGAAAGGGTGATGGCGTCGAGCTTTGCCCTATCAAGATTTGGCATCTCAGGCCTCGCCAATGTCGATGATGATGTTGCCGTCGGCGTCGCTGCGTGCGCGGTCGCCGGGTTCGAGCACGGTGGTGGCATCCACCTGTTCGAGGATCGCCGGCCCTTCGATTTCAGCGTCAAGCGGCAGCTTTTCACGCGCGTATACCGGCGTGTCGTGCCATTGGCCGGCGTACCAGACCGGCCGGATTTCGCGCCGCGCCTCGTCGAGCGTTGTTGCGCGCCCGGCCGGGTCGATCAGCCGCGACAGATCGATCGCCGGACGCACGCCAGTGACCGAGGTGTTGAGATTGACGAGGTTGGCGCGGATTTCCGGAAGCTCGACCTTGAAGCGGGCGAAATAGGCCTTTTCGAAAAGCTGCTGCAGCGTTGCCCGCGTCACCGATGAGGACGGCAGCGCCACGTTGATGATGTGGGTCTGGCCGACGAACTGCATGTCGGCGGAGTGGGTGACGCGGATCGTCTCCGGCTTCACCGCTTCCTTGCCGATCAGCTCTTCACCTTCGTTTCGGTGTCGTTCCAATACAGTATGAAGC
>NZ_RZQY01001360.1:0-446 GCF_003998575.1 Mesorhizobium sp. M7A.F.Ca.CA.001.10.2.1
GTCAGGCGAGGCGCCACTCTGACAACCGGCGATACCGGCGGCGACGTCGAAGCGTTGCAGTCGATGCTGGCCCTCTACGGCTATGGCGTTGAAATATCGGGCATTTTCGACCGGCAGACGGAGGCGGTGGTCGAGGCCTTCCAGCGTCATTTCCGGCCGCGCAAGGTGGACGGCGTTGCCGACGGCTCGACGCTGCGGACGCTGCAAAGGCTGCTTGCTTCCATGAGGCGCTGACCCCCGGGAGAGCCTCTCCCAAGCAATTCTTTCCAATCCTTAAGTTACAAGCTGTCACTCAAAGTGACTTGCCTGGCCTTGTTTGACACCAATTCGGGCGTCAAACGGCTGACGTGTAGATGTCGGACCCCAAGCCCCCCGGGTTGTTCCGACGTTGGTTAGGCGTTGCTGCGTGAACATCTTCGCGCGGTTCAGACAGAACATGATCACAT
>NZ_RZQY01001361.1:0-443 GCF_003998575.1 Mesorhizobium sp. M7A.F.Ca.CA.001.10.2.1
CATGTGTTCTTCCCATCATTAAAGTGTATTTATAATTTTTTGCTTTGTCTTCTAAAACTTTAATAAATCTTTCTAAATCTTTTTCAATAATATCGTTTGCTTGTTTAATGACATAGCTTAATGCTGTATCAACTACATCTGTAGAAGTTAATCCATAATGAACCCATTTTCTTTCGTCGCCTAATGTTTCTGAAACTTGTCTAGTAAATGCTACAACATCATGTCTTGTTTCTTGTTCAATTTCTTTTGCACGTTCAACATCTACTTTGGCATTTTGACGTATTTTTTTAACATCTTCTTTAGGAATATATCCTAACTCGCTCCATGCTTCTGATGCTAAAATTTCAACTTCAAGCCATGCTTCATAGCGGTTTTGGTCTGTCCAAATAGACGACATTTCTTCTCTAGAATAACGTTCAATCATTGTTTAAGCTCCTATCATA
>NZ_RZQY01001362.1:0-442 GCF_003998575.1 Mesorhizobium sp. M7A.F.Ca.CA.001.10.2.1
GTCGATGAGGGCACGGTGGCAAAGCTCGTCGTTCCCGCCGGCACCGAAGGCGTCAAGGTCAACGCGCTGATCGCCGTGCTCGCCGCCGAAGGTGAGGATGCAGGCGCCGCCGCGAAAAGCGGGGGCGGTGCTGCACCGGCCAAAGCCGAGACGCCGAAAGCGGAGGCTCCCAAGGCTGACGCACCGAAGGCTGAGACACCCAAGGCCGAACCGGTCGCGACCGCATCCAAGGCAGATGCGGCTCCGGTTGCCAACGGCCATGCGGCCGGCGAGCGCACCTTCGCGTCGCCGCTTGCGCGCCGCATCGCGAAGGAGGCCGGTGTCGATGTGTCTGCCGTGACTGGCACCGGCCCACATGGCCGGGTGGTGAAGGCGGATGTCGACGCGGCGATTGCCGGTGGAGGTGCCCAGGCGGCGCCTGCCGCCAAGGCTCCTGCTGGCG
>NZ_RZQY01001363.1:0-440 GCF_003998575.1 Mesorhizobium sp. M7A.F.Ca.CA.001.10.2.1
CTCTAGACCTGGTTTAGAAATGGCTGGTTACTTCTCACATTACGCTTCAGACAGAATACAATTATTAGGTACGACTGAGTTATCATTTTATAATTTACTTCCAGATGATGAACGTCAAGGAAGAATGAGAAAATTATGTCGACCAGATACACCTGCAATTATAGTAACAAGAGGATTAGAGCCTCCTGAAGAATTAGTTGAAGCAGCAAAAGAATTAAATACACCACTTATTGTTGCTAAAGATGCAACGACAAGTTTAATGAGTAGATTAACAACATTTTTAGAACATGAACTAGCAAAAACAACATCATTACATGGCGTACTAGTTGATGTTTATGGTGTAGGTGTTCTCATAACTGGTGACTCTGGTATCGGTAAAAGTGAAACAGCATTAGAATTAGTTAAAAGAGGACATAGATTAGTTGCTGATGACAATGTTG
>NZ_RZQY01001364.1:0-438 GCF_003998575.1 Mesorhizobium sp. M7A.F.Ca.CA.001.10.2.1
CTCATTACCTATTGGTACATTAACTGCAAATATTATCGGTGCTTTTTTAATGGGATTCTTCGCAGCACTATCGATTAAATTATTTCAAACACATCCTCTATTTAAAAAAGCTATAACAACAGGTTTTATGGGAGCTTTAACTACATTTTCTACTTTTCAATTTGAATTAGTTCAAATGTACAATCAACAAAACTGGATGTTATTAATTATTTATGCAGTGATTAGTTATATTCTTTGTATTTTATTATGTTTATTAGGTAAGAAATTAGGTGAACGTTTATGATTACTACAATTTTGTTAGTCATGTTAGGTGGAGGTATTGGAGCAATTCTACGTGCTAGTATTTCTAACTATTTCAATCAGTTTCAATCTGTGTTGCCAATAGGTACGCTTATAGTTAATATTGTAGGTTGTATATTCATTGGTGCCCTATCTGGT
>NZ_RZQY01001365.1:0-436 GCF_003998575.1 Mesorhizobium sp. M7A.F.Ca.CA.001.10.2.1
CGGCACGGTGTTTGTGCGGCATGGCCGTCAGCAAGATGATTTCCGCGCGATCGCCAAGCCCTGCCAGGGCTTCTGACGCGCCGTCAGTAATGTTTTGCCAATCGGCTTGCGCGTCAAAGAAATCGGCCAGCAGTGCCGTGACTTCGGGCTGTTCGATCAGGCGGCCGCTGGCGGTCTCTGCGATGTTGCCGGTCAGCCGGAACGAGGCCAGCGTCAGGCCATAGCCGCGCGCCTTGAGGAAATTCGGAAACGGTCGGATGAATTCGAGCACGACATCGTCGACATCGAGGACAAGCAAGGGTCGGTCGTCGGCTGCCAGTTCTTCGATCTGGCGCGCGGTTTCCGGATCATCGCTCATATGGAATGCTCGTGGTTGTCGTCGCCCAGCGGCAGCGACCGCAAGGCTTTGCCGACAGCCGCCGGCGGGGTGCCGGTT
>NZ_RZQY01001366.1:0-435 GCF_003998575.1 Mesorhizobium sp. M7A.F.Ca.CA.001.10.2.1
GCCCAGATGTCGGATAGCAACGTGGCGCGAATGAAGAAGCGCTGCGTCGACGTGCTCGGCAGCGAAGGCGCTTACGACCGCGACCTCCGGCAACTCTGCCTCCTGATCGCGCGCCGCTGATGCTGGAGGTGCCGGGACTGGAGGTGCCGAACCGGCCCTGAGGCCCGGCCGCATGTTCCTGGCCTCCGGCTGGTCGGAAGGCCCGCCACACTGGCGGGCTTTCCGCGTTCATTGGCGTGCCGGTATCAAAGTTCTGGCTTCCATCACGTTGGATGGCCGTTTCCGTTGCCACGATCGCACGGAACGGTAGAGCCTTGGGAACGTTCTCGTCCTCGAACATCGCGGCCGCGATGTTCGACCCAATGCGTCAGCGCTAACGGGAGCTGAAAGCCGTGAGCCTTGGAACCATACTGATCATCATTCTTATCCTTGCCC
>NZ_RZQY01001367.1:0-432 GCF_003998575.1 Mesorhizobium sp. M7A.F.Ca.CA.001.10.2.1
GCCTATTACAGACAGAGGCGTAAGATATGTACTTAATGATGTGGTCAAACGTACGTCAGGTGTTACAAATATTCATCCGCATAAGTTAAGACACACGTTTGCAACTCATCTACTTAATCAAGGCGCTGATTTAAGAACAGTACAATCTTTATTAGGTCACGTTAATTTATCAACAACTGGTAAATATACGCACGTATCGAATCAACAATTGAGAAAAGTTTATCTCAATGCACACCCTCGAGCAAAAAAAGGAGAATGATTTATGGATAATTCATTACATGCAACAACGATATATGCTGTTAGACATAATGGCGGTGCTGCAATGGCAGGAGATGGACAGGTCACATTAGGCCAACAAGTCATTATGAAACAAACAGCTAGAAAAGTGAGACGTTTATATGATGGTAAAGTGCTTGCAGGCTTTGCAGGTAG
>NZ_RZQY01001368.1:0-432 GCF_003998575.1 Mesorhizobium sp. M7A.F.Ca.CA.001.10.2.1
GCATCATAGAGGTTGGACCTGGAATGGGTTCTCTGACAGAACAATTAGCGAAACATGCTAAGAAAGTCATGTCATTTGAAATTGATCATCGACTTATACCTGTACTCAAAGAGACGTTAGCGCCATATGATAATGTGACGATTATTAACGAAGATATTTTGAAAGAGGATATTGCATCGGCGGTTAGTGAACACTTAAACGATTGTGATAAAATTATGGTCGTTGCTAATTTACCATATTATATAACGACACCTATATTACTTAATTTAATGCAACAAGACATACCTATCGATGGATATGTTGTGATGATGCAAAAAGAAGTCGGCGAACGTTTGAATGCTGAAGTAGGTACTAAAGCATACGGTTCATTATCTATTGTGACGCAATACTATACAGAAACAAGTAAAGTACTTACAGTTCCTAAAACAGTAT
>NZ_RZQY01001369.1:0-431 GCF_003998575.1 Mesorhizobium sp. M7A.F.Ca.CA.001.10.2.1
AAATGATATAGTAGAAATGAAAAAACAACATGCATGTGGAACAAATCGTTTTAAAATCATAAGAATGGGCGCTGATATAAGAATTAAATGTGAAAATTGTCATCGTAGTATTATGATTCCACGTCAGACGTTTAATAAAAAATTAAAGAAAATTTTAGTATCCAATCAAGATACAGAAAGTTAGGAGAATGATTAATGGCTTTAACAGCAGGTATTGTAGGTTTACTAAACGTAGGGAAGTCTACACTTTTTAATGCAATTACTAAAGCGGGGGCTTTAGCGGCGAACTACCCATTCGCAACAATTGATCCAAACGTAGGAATCGTAGAAGTTCCGGATTCACGTTTGTTAAAATTAGAAGAAATGGTTCAACCTAAGAAAGCGATTCCGACAACATTCGAATTCACGGATATTGCTGGTATTGTTAAAGG
>NZ_RZQY01000136.1:0-11156 GCF_003998575.1 Mesorhizobium sp. M7A.F.Ca.CA.001.10.2.1
GTTCATGATCGTCTACACGGTGACGACGCTGGCGCTGGTCGCAGGCCTCGATCTCAGGCTGGCGGTGCTGGTGGTGATCTGGATTTCCGCTTTCGCTTGGCTGGCCAAGCTCTACTTGCCGGCAATCCGCAAGCATGCCGAGGAAACCGCCGAGGCCGGCTCGATGATCACCGGTCGCATCGTCGATTCCTATTCCAACGTGCAGACGCTGAAACTGTTCTCGGCCGACGGCGACGACCGCTACATCAGGAACGGTTTCGACATCTACCTCGACGCATTGCGCCCGTTCACCCGCCGGCTGACCGGCGTGCGCATGGCGTTGACGACGCTGTCGGGCATTATGATCACGGCGATCGGCTGCTTTGCCGTTTATCTCTGGGTCGAGGGCTCGATCACCGTCGGCGCGGTCGCCTTCACGCTGTCGCTGGTGCTGCGGCTCAACATGCTGCTCGGCCGGCTGATGATGCAGCTCAACAGCATCTTGCGAAACCTCGGCGTGCTGGAGAACTCCAAGGCGCTGATTTCGCAGCCCCTCGGCCTCATCGATGCGCCCGACGCCAAGGAACTCGTGGTGGCAGGCGGTCGTATCGAGGTGAACAACGTCGAGTTCCATTACGGCAAAGGTTTCGGCGTGCTGAACGGCATCGACCTTGTCGTCAAGCCGGGCGAGAAGGTCGGGCTGGTCGGACCGTCTGGCGCCGGCAAGACGACGCTCGCGAACCTGATCCTGCGCCTCTACGATCTGGAGAGCGGGTCGATCACCATCGATGGCCAGGATGTCGCCAAAGTCACGCAGAATTCGCTGCGCGCCAATATCGGCGTCGTCAGCCAGGACACGGCGCTGTTCCACCGTTCGCTGCGCGACAACATCAAGCTCGGCATGCCTGACGCGACCGATGCGGAGGTGATCGCGGCGGCGAAAAAGGCCGAGGCGCACGAGTTCATCCTGACCTTGCGCGACAACAGGGACCGCGCCGGCTACGAAGCCTTTGTCGGCGAGCGCGGCGTCAAACTGTCAGGCGGCCAGCGCCAGCGCGTGGCTATCGCCCGTGTCTTCCTCAAGGACGCGCCGATCCTGATCCTCGACGAAGCGACCTCGGCGCTCGATTCCGACATCGAGGCGGCGATCCAGGAGAATCTGACGCGGCTGATGGAAAACAAGACGGTCATCGCCATCGCCCACCGGCTGTCGACGATCGCGGCACTCGACCGGCTGGTGGTGCTCGACGGTGGCCGCATCGTCGAGCAAGGCACGCATGACGAGTTGGTAGCACTCGAGGGGCTCTATGCGCGGCTGTGGAAGCGGCAGTCCGGCGGTTTTCTCTATCACGAGGACAGCGTGCTCGAAGAGACACGCCCGGCGGAGTAGCTCCATGGGTGGATCAACAGGCGCCATCTCAGAGGTCGGCTACGTTCTCAAGCGGCTCCGGCCGACCATGCCGGCTTTCGACACGCTGAAGGAAGAGAGCCGGCAGGAAGGCTACTGGATGCTGGTGCGCCTGGCGGATGGCTGGGCAAGTGGCCGCAACAAGTTCCTGAAACGGGGCGAGGCGCTGTACGGAGCCTGGGATGGAAGGGAACTCGCCGGCGTGTGCGGGTTGAACATCGATCCCTATTTCGAGGCCAGGGACCACGGCCGGGTCCGGCACCTGTTCGTCAGTGCGCGTCACCGTCGCGCCGGCCTTGGCCGGATGCTGATCGAAACCGTTATCGACAGGGCACGTCACCATTTCGCCGCGCTGAACACCCGCGCGCCGCAAGAGGCTTTTGGTTTTTACGCACGGCTTGGATTTACGCACGTGGAAGGCGAAGAATTCGTCACTCACCGCATGGTTTTCGCGAAAGGAGACTGAAATGTCCTTGCGTCCGCCATCTCATCTTGCCGGCGGCTCGGCCGCCGAAGCCGCCTTCGACGCGCTCGGCCATGAAATATTGGCGGAAAAGGCGGCAGCACTCGGCCGCGCCGGCCAGCGGGTAGAGGAAACGCTGGCCAGGCTGCGCGACAATGCCGACGAGCAACTGCGCCCCCGGCTGCTCAAGGATGCCGCCGAGGCGGTGCATGGCTATTTCATCCAGCGCGAGCTGTGCGGCTTGCGCAAGCACGATGCCGTCATTCGTGAATACAACATCCCGAGAGCGGTGCTGGCCAGGCTCGGCGCGAAATAGGGGTCACTCCAGCCATTCGGTGATGAAGCTGCCGTTTTCATGGATGTCGGTCGTTTCCAGCGGGCCTGGGCCGAGATTGGTGAATTTGTGCGGCGTGTTGGGCGGCACGATCAGGATCTGGCCGGCGGATGCCTCGATCTCCTGGTCGCCGACAGTGAACAGGCCGGTGCCCTGGCGGATGATGAAGATCTCCGCGTAGGGATGCGTGTGCAGGCGGGGGCCGCCGCCGACGCCAGGCAAATAGTTGAAGATCAGGCAGGAGTTGGAGCCGTAGGCGCCACATTGCAATTCGCCCTTCCAATGGTCGGAGCGAACAGACCAGGTGTCGCGGTCTATGACGTGTGCCATGATACAAGGATAGACCCGGCTGGCGCCTTGTGTCGAGCCGAACAGGGGCGTCGGATTTGCGGTTGTTTCCCGGTTGTTTAGCGATGTTTGGCGGCTATCCGGCGTCGCGTTGAGCGGTGGCGGATTTTGTCCCCGCGACAATCTGCCCTTGTGCCTTCACCCGTCTGGACAAAAACGGGCTTCACGCATAAACCGAAGTCCAAATGCCGGAGGAATTCGCAAGCCTGTTCGCCATGCGCTGTCGGGTTGGCGTAATTGAGCGGGGAACAAGGCTCAGCCACCGGCACGGAAAGGCGAAAGGATCAGGCACCCGTGAGCGCAACCGACACCCAGGATCCCAACCGTCGTGATTTTCTCTACGTCGCCACCGGCATGGCCGCAGCGGTCGGCGCGGGTGCCTTCGCGTGGCCGTTCATCGACCAGATGCGCCCCGATGCCTCGACGCTGGCGCTCGCTTCCGTCGAAGTCGACGTCGCCTCGCTGACGCCGGGCATGTCGCTGATCGTCAAATGGCGCGGCAAGCCGGTCGTGGTCCGCAACCGCACCGAACAGGAAATGAAGGACGGCGAGGCCGTCAAGCTGGCCGATCTCAAGGACCCGATCGCCCGCAACGCCAATCTGCCGGCCGATGCACCGGCGACCGACGCCAATCGCACCACGCCCGGCAAGGAAGCCTGGATGGTGATGGTTCAGGTCTGTACCCATCTCGGCTGCATTCCGCTCGGCCAGGAAGGCGATTTCGGCGGCTGGTTCTGCCCTTGCCACGGCTCGGTCTACGACACGGCCGGACGCATCCGCCAAGGCCCGGCGCCTGAGAACATGGCGGTGCCGGTATTCAAGTTCATTTCCGATACCAAGATCCTTATCGGTTGAGGCAGGGGACATTTCGATGAGCGAGGGACACTCGACCTATACGCCCAAAACCGGTCTCGGACGCTGGTTTGACGCCCGCATGCCGCTGCCGCGGCTGGTCTATGACAGCTTCGTCGCCTATCCGGTGCCGCGCAACCTCAACTACGCTTGGACGTTTGGCGGCATCCTGTCGATCATGCTGGTGGCGCAGATCCTGACCGGCATCGTGCTGGCCATGCACTACACGGCCGACACCAATCTCGCCTTCGGCTCGGTCGAGAAGATCATGCGCGACGTGAATTCGGGCTGGCTGCTGCGCTACATGCATTCGAACGGCGCCTCGTTCTTCTTCGTCGCCGTCTACATCCACATCTTCCGTGGCCTATATTACGGCTCCTACAAGGCGCCGCGCGAGCTGCTGTGGATCCTCGGCTGCATCATCTATCTCCTGATGATGGCGACCGGCTTCATGGGCTACGTGCTGCCATGGGGCCAGATGAGCTTCTGGGGTGCCACCGTCATCACGGGTTTCTTCAGCGCCATTCCGCTGGTCGGCGACTGGATCCAGCAGCTGCTGCTCGGCGGCTTTGCCGTCGACAACCCGACGCTGAACCGCTTCTTTGCGCTGCACTATCTGTTGCCGTTCATGATTGCCGGCGTCGTCGTTTTGCACATCTGGGCGCTGCATGTCGTGGGCCAGTCGAACCCGACGGGTATCGAGGTCAAGTCGAAGACCGACACTGTCGCCTTCACCCCCTACGCGACCATCAAGGACGCGTTCGGCATGATCGTGTTCCTGTTCTTCTTCGCCTATTTCGTCTTCTACCTGCCGAACTATCTCGGCCATCCCGACAACTACATCGTCGCCAACCCGCTGAAGACGCCGGCCCACATCGTGCCCGAATGGTACTTCCTGCCGTTCTACGCGATCCTGCGCGCCATCACCTTCAATGTCGGGCCGATCAACTCCAAGCTCGGCGGCGTGCTGTGCATGTTCGGCGCCATCGTCATGTTGTTCCTGGTGCCGTGGCTCGACACTTCGAAGGTACGCTCGGCCGTTTACCGGCCCTGGTACAAGCTGTTCTTCTGGCTGTTCGTGGCCGATGCCATCCTGCTTGGCTGGCTGGGCTCGCAGCCGGCCGAAGGCAGCTATGTGTTCATGGCGCAGATGGCGACATTGTTCTACTTCGCCTTCTTCCTGATCGCGCTGCCGGTGCTCGGCCTGATCGAGACGCCGCGACGGCTGCCGAACTCGATCACCGAGGCGGTCCTCGAGAAGAACAAGGGCGGCAGCGGACATCCGGCGGGCGCTACGGCGGCGCCGGAAACCAAAGGCTGAGCGGGTAGAGAATCTAAGGGGATTTGGCATGAAAAAGATTCTCACCTCGCTGGCGCTGGTCGGCCTCGTGGCCGTCGGCATCGGGTCGGCAGGCACTTGGGCGATCGCCGCCGAAGAGGCGCACAACGCCGCCGCGCCGACGCATTTCCCGATCCACGAGCCGAAGGAAATGGACTGGAGCTTCACCGGCCCGTTTGGCACCTATGACAAGGCGCAGCTGCAGCGAGGCCTCAAGGTCTACAAGGAAGTCTGCGCGGCCTGCCATTCGATGAACATGGTGGCGTTCCGCACGCTGTCGGACCTCGGCTATTCCGATGCGCAGATCAAGACGCTGTCGGCCGAGTACACGATCCATGACGGTCCCAACGATGCCGGCGACATGTTCGACCGTCCCGGCAAGCCGTCCGACCACTTCCCGCCACCGTTCGCAAACGACGAAGCGGCCGCCGCTTCCAATGGTGGTGCTGCTCCGCCCGACATGTCGCTGCTGGCCAAGGCGCGCGGCGTCGAGCGCGGCTTTCCGCAATTCGTCTTCGACATCTTCACCCAGTATGACGCGGGCGGCCCCGACTATATCCACTCGTTGCTGACAGGCTACGACGAGACACCGCCTGCCGGCATGGTCATCCCGGAAGGCACCCACTACAACCCCTATTTCATGTCGGGCGTGTCGCTGAAGATGCCCAACCCGCTGTCCGACGGCCAGGTGACCTATGATGACGGCGCGCCGCAGACAGTCGACCAGTACTCCCGCGACGTTTCCGCCTTCCTGATGTGGGCGGCCGAGCCGCATATGGAAGACCGCAAGAAGACCGGTTTTCGCGTGCTAGTGTTCCTGCTTCTGTTCGGCGCTCTGGTCTATCTCACCAAGCGCAAGGTGTGGGAAGGCGTGGCGCATTGAGCCACACAATCAAGTGATCGCGAAGGGCGCCGAGAGGCGCCCTTTTGCATTTCCGGAGGCTGGTCATGTCACATGGCCGTCACCGCATCCGGCGATCCTGTGCTGCTCTCATCAAAGGATCGCATTCATGAAAAGATACGCATCGATCGCGGCAGGCCTGTTGCTGCTCATCATCGGCTCGGCCGCGCAAGCGGAAGACGCCCAGCCCTTCGTCACCAACAAGGATGTCGACTTGACGATGATCCTGCCGCCGCCGCCGGCAAACGATTCGGCACAGACCAAGGCCGAACTCGGCGAGGTGCTGACGCTGCAGGTGACGCGCACACCGGAGATGGTCGCCAGCGCGGTGGCCGATGCCGAGGAGAATGTCTGGCGCTTTGCCGACGTCATGGGGCCGAAATTCAACAAGGAAACGCTGCCGAAATTCAGCGCCTTCTTCGATCGCGTGGTGGCTACCGAAGGCGCTGTCGTCGATCCGGCCAAGGATGTCTGGAAGCGCCCGCGCCCGCATCAGCTCAGCGATCTCGTCAAGCCTGCGGTCAAGCTGTCGAACTCCGGTTCCTGGCCTTCCGGACACGCCACCGTCGGCACGATGATGGGCATCATTCTGTCCGACATGGTTCCGGAAAAGCGCGCCGAGATCATGGCACGTGCGAGCGAATACGCCCACAACCGCGTGGTTGGCGGCATCCATTTTGCGTCCGATGTCGAGATGGGCAGGATTTCCGGCAGCGTCATTGCCGCGGTCCTGCTCAACCGGGACGACTTCAAGGCTGAATATGAAGTGGCCAGAGCCGAGCTTCGTTCCGATCTCGGCATGTAATCTTTGTCGGCCGGATCAGACGGGAAGGGGCGCTTCAGGCGCTCCTTTTCCGTCTGCGCCAGTGCTGAGGCGGAAGTTCGGCAATTAGTCCGTTGGCATAGCAGCATCAGGTTGATATTCGACGCATCGAACGGTGGCGAGAAGCTCGTCCCGCCATGGCCTTTGGAACTCGATGATGCGGCTCAGCGACTGTCACAACTTTTCCGATTTCCGGCGGATGGCGCAGCGGCGACTGCCGGGGCCGATTTTCAATTACATCGACGGCGCGGCGGACGACGAGGTCACCTACCGCCGCAACACCGAAAGCTTTGAGACCTGCGATCTGGTTCCCAACGTGCTGCGCGGGGTGAGCGAGGTCGACATGTCGGTGACGGTCATGGGCCAGAAGCTGGCGATGCCGTTCTATTGCTCGCCGACCGCCTTGCAGCGCCTGTTCCACCATCAGGGCGAGCGCGCGGTCGCCAAGGCCGCGGCCAAGTATGGCACCATGTTCGGCGTCTCGTCGCTTGGCACCGTCAGCCTCGAGGAGGCGCGCAGCATCAGCAGCAGCCCGCAGGTCTACCAGTTCTATTTCCATCGGGATCGCGGTCTCAACCGGGCGATGATGCAGCGCGCCAAGGCGGTCGGCGTCGAGGTGATGATGCTGACCGTCGACAGCATCACCGGAGGAAATCGCGAGCGCGACAAACGCACCGGCTTTGCCATTCCCTTCAAGCTCAACCTTGCCGGAATGGCGCAGTTCGCGCTCAAGCCGGCCTGGGCGATCAATTATTTCACGCATGAGGGGTTCAAGCTGCCGCAGCTCGACGAGCATGTCGACATGGGCGGCGGCACGATGTCGATCAGCCGCTACTTCACCGAGATGCTAGACCCGTCGATGACGTGGGACGATGTCGCCGAGATGGTCAAGCTTTGGTCGGGTCCGTTCTGTCTCAAGGGCGTTATGTCGGTGGAGGACGCAAGACGCGCCGTCGACATCGGCTGCAGCGGCATCGTGCTGTCGAACCATGGCGGGCGGCAGCTGGATGGCTCGCGGGCGGCGTTCGACCAGCTTGCCGAGATCGTCGATGCCGTTGGCGACAGGATCGACGTCATCATGGATGGCGGCGTGCAGCGCGGCACGCATGTGCTGAAGGCGCTGTCGCTCGGTGCCAAGGCCGTCGGTGTCGGACGCTACTATCTGTTCCCGCTCGCGGCGGCGGGCCAGCCCGGCGTCGAACGGGCCCTTGAGCAGATGCGGGTCGAGATCGAACGTGGCATGAAGCTGATGGGCTGCAGTTCGATCGAACAATTGTCGCGCAAGAACCTCCGTTTCAGGTAATCTCGACCCATGAAATCCTCCCTCGAAGACACATTGCTCGCCGCGATCCGTACCATTCCGGACTATCCCAAGCCAGGCATCCTGTTTCGCGACATCACCACCCTGCTCGGCAATGCGCGCGCCTTCCGCCGCGCCATCGACGAACTGGTGCATCCCTATGCCGGCCAGAAGATCGACAAGATCGCCGGCATCGAGGCACGTGGATTCATCCTTGGCGGCGCCGTCGCCCATCAGCTCTCGGCCGGCTTCGTGCCGATCCGCAAGAAAGGCAAGCTGCCCTACGAGACGGTGCGCGTCGCCTATAGCCTGGAATATGGCCTGGACGAGATGGAGATGCACAAGGACGGCGTTGCTCCGGGCGAGAAGGTGATCCTTGTCGACGATCTGATCGCCACCGGCGGCACCGCGGAAGCGGCGGTCAAGCTGCTGCGCCAGATCGGCGCCGACATCCTCGCCGCCTGTTTCGTCATCGACCTGCCGGACCTCGGCGGCCGCGCCAAGCTGGAGGCGCTCGGCGTGCCGGTCAGAACGCTGATAGGGTTCGAAGGGCATTAGGTTTCTCCCTCGCCCCGTTTACGGGGAGAGGGAAGCGAAGCGAGCAACGCGAGCGGAGCAGGGTGAGGGTAAGTACGACCGTCGAGTTTAAGACACCAACGCTGGCGCCGCCCCTCATCCGCCCTTCGGGCACCTTCTCCCCGTAAACGGGGCGAAGGAAAAAGCTACTCCACCTTCACCAGAACGGCGCTTTCGAACTCGAGCACCTTGTCGCCGGTGGGATTGAAAGCTTCCGAACGCAGCGCGAGAAGCCGCCAGCCGGGGCGTGAGGCGATCGGGCGGTGCGACAGCGCGGTGCGCGTGAAGGTGATGGTTTGCCCGGCATAGACCGGCTTCAGCCATTTCAGGTTCTTGAAGCCGGGCGAGGGGCCGAATTCCGGCACCGGACCGGGACCGCTCCACGCAGCGATCTCGGCGTCCATGCGGTTTTCCAGATTGAGTTTCATCCAGGTCGCGGCCGTGTGCCAGCCAGACGCGCAGAGGCCGCCGAGCACGCTTTTTTTCGCGGCCTCCTCGTCGATATGGAAGATTTGCGGGTCGTACTTGCGGGCGAAGGCTTTGATCGCCTCGGGCTCGAATGTGTGCGAGCCGAGCGTGACGGTGGTGCCGATACGGAAGAACTCGTCCAGTGTCATGCTTGGCTCCCCGCGGCATCGCGGGTGAGGAACATGACCGAGTTCTCGAGCTCGAAGACGCTTTCGCCACGCTGGTTGAACAGCTCGCTGCGCATGGTGACGAAGCCGAGTTGCGGCTTCGATTTCGACAGGCGCTTGGCAACAACCATCAGGGTGCCGGTCAGTTGGTCGCCGGCCAGGACCGGTTTCTTCCATTTGACCTGATCGACGCCGGGCGCGCCCTGGCAGGTCGAGTCCAGCAGGAACGCGTCGCAGAGCATGCGCATGAACATGGCGCAGGTGTGCCAGCCCGACGCTGCCAGCCCGCCGAGGATGCTGGCCTTGCCGGCTTCCTCGTCGAGATGCATCGGCTGCGGGTCAAATTCTCCGGCAAATTCGACGATCTCGGCGGCACTCACGAGCTTCGAGCCGAGGTCGATCGATGCGCCCTCGATGAAGTCCTCATAGGCCCATGTTTTTATCTCTGCAGTCATGGTCTGGAATCCGGCTTGTCGACCCACGATCCCCAGGATCGGGGTTTCCGGATGCAGGCCGGCGTTCATTTGGTCAAGCGATTTCTACTGCGCCAGCCTGTGGCCGCCGATCGACAAGGCCACTCAGAGCCAGCCGCGGCGGCGGAAGTACCAGAAGGGCAGGATCGCCGACAGCACCATCATGGCGATGGCGAAGGGATAGCCAAGTTGCCATTTCAACTCGGGGATGATGTCGAAATTCATGCCGTAGATCGAGGCGACCAAAGTCGGCGGCAGGAAGATGACGGCGGCGACCGAGAAGATCTTGATGATGGCGTTCTGCTCGATCGAGATCATGCCGAGCGTGGCGTCTAGCAGGAAGGAGATCTTCTGCGACAGGAAGGTGGCGTGGTCGGCGAGCGACAGCACGTCGCGAGACAGCGTCTTGATGCGCGCCTTGGTGTCCTTGCTCATCTTGGTGCGGGTCGAGGCATGGGCGAAGAAGCCTGCCAGGCGCTGCAGCGAGATCAGGCTGTCGCGGATCGAGGAGGCAATGTCCTCCTTGCGGCCGATGGCTTTCAGCAACTCCTGGAAATCACGGTTGCGCTTGGAAACCTTGGTCGACCGCGCCTCGAAGATATCGCGCGAGATCGCCTCGATGTCGCGGCCGGCGCGTTCCAGAATGTCGGCGAGACGGTCGACGATCGCCTCCAGCAAGCCGATCAGGATGGTGTCGCCGCTGGTGCAGCCGGTCGCCACCTTTTCGGCGCGCTGCGGAAAGGTCTTGAAAGCTTTCGGTTCGTGGTAGCGCACCGTGATCAGCCTTGTGCCGGCGAGCACGAAGGTAACCGGCGACATCAAGGGATCGTCGATTTCGGTCTGGGCGGGCAGGGTGGCGGTCATGAAATAGGCGCCGTCCTCGACATAGAGGCGGCTCGAAATCTCGATCTCCTCCATCTCCTCGCGCGTCGGAATGGCAACGCCGAGCCAGCTCTCGATCGTCGCTTCCTCTTCCTTTGTCGGGTTGAACAGGTCCGCCCAGACGATGGTCTCGCTGTTTGCCAGGAGATCGTCGACGACGCGCAGGCGGTCATTGTCCACGACGAAGGCCTTGATCATCGCCTGATATCCCTTGCTGGGGGTGCGTTCGGATTGACGCGTCGTGTTGGATTGCACGGTTCTCGACGTCAGCGCCGACCGTGCGTCTGCCGCTTAGACCTGTGACGTGACAAAATCAAGACAAGCGGCTGTCGGGCGGATGGCCGCCGTCGCCTTGGAAGCATGTATCGAGGAACTTCGCCGACAGCTTGCCGGGATGTTCTCGACCGCTTCAGGGCATCAAGTGTTGAACTTGAACAACAGCACGTCGCCGTCCTGGACGACATATTCCTTGCCTTCGTCGCGCGCCTTGCCGGCTTCCTTGGCCGCGACTTCGCCGCCCAGTGTGACGAAGTCGTTGTAGGAAATGGTCTGGGCGCGGATGAAGCCGCGCTCGAAATCGGTGTGGATGACACCGGCGGCCTGAGGCGCCTTGTCGCCTTTATGGATCGTCCAGGCGCGCGTCTCCTTCGGCCCGGCGGTGAAATAGGTGATGAGGTGCAACAGGTCGTAGCCGGCGCGGATGACCTTGTTGAGGCCGGGCTCGTCGAGGCCGAGCGAGGACAGGAATTCCATCTCTTCCTCGTCCGAGAGTTGCGCGACTTCGGCTTCGATCGCCGCCGAGATCACCACGGTGCCGGCGCCTTGCGCGGTGGCCATCTTTTC
>NZ_RZQY01001370.1:0-430 GCF_003998575.1 Mesorhizobium sp. M7A.F.Ca.CA.001.10.2.1
TCCTTGCCCTTGGGCAGCGTAGCATTGACCTTGCCGAAATTCACGTAAGGCCCGTATTTGCCGTCGCGCACGACGATCTTGCCGCCGCCATCGGGATGGTCGCCAAGCTCCTTCAGCGCTGCGGCAGTACCGCCATTGCGGCCGCCCTTGCCCTTCAGCTGCTTCTCGGCGATCACCGATACGGCGCGGTTGAGGCCGATCGAGAACACGTCCTCGATGCTTTCGAGATTGGCATAGGTGCCGTCATGCAGCACGAACGGGCCGTAGCGGCCGAGCCCGGCTGAGATCATCTTGGCGGTTTCCGGATGCTGGCCGACATCGCGCGGCAGCGACAGCAGCGCCAGCGCCTTTTCGTGGTCGATCGACTCGGCCGTCCAGCCCTTGGGCAGGCTGGAACGCTTGGCCTCCTTGCCGTCGCCACGCTGCAGAT
>NZ_RZQY01001371.1:0-429 GCF_003998575.1 Mesorhizobium sp. M7A.F.Ca.CA.001.10.2.1
GGTAGGCACCATCTCCGCCAATGGCGATGCCGAGATCGGCCGTTTCCTCGCCGAGGCGATGGAGAAGGTCGGCAATGAGGGCGTCATCACGGTGGAGGAGGCCAAGACCGCCGAGACCGAACTCGAAGTCGTGGAAGGCATGCAGTTCGACCGCGGCTATCTCTCGCCCTATTTCATCACCAACCAGGACAAGATGCGCGTCGAACTCGATGAGCCTTATGTGCTGATCCACGAGAAGAAGCTCTCCAACCTGCAAGCGATGCTGCCCGTGCTTGAAGCCGTGGTGCAGTCGGGCAAGCCGCTCTTGATCATCGCCGAGGATGTGGAAGGCGAGGCGCTGGCGACGCTGGTCGTCAACAAGCTGCGCGGCGGCCTCAAGGTCGCGGCCGTCAAGGCGCCGGGCTTCGGCGACCGCCGCAAGGCCATGCT
>NZ_RZQY01001372.1:0-429 GCF_003998575.1 Mesorhizobium sp. M7A.F.Ca.CA.001.10.2.1
GCGCGGTGATGGCCAATTCGCCGGTCGGCGCGCTGTATTCGCCGGCTGCCGTGCGTTCGGCCTCGCCGACCTCGTCCAGGATGCGGCGGCAGGCGGCAAGATAGGCCTGGCCGGCATCGGTCGGTGTCAGCCGTCGCGTCGAGCGATTCAGGAGACGTGTGTTCAGATGGCGCTCGAGATCGGAAATCTTGCGGCTGACCGTCGCCAGCGGAATGCCGAAACGGCGGCTGGCCGCGGAAAGGCTGCCGGCCTCCACCGCGGCGACAAAGAGCGACATGGCTTCGAGACGATCCATAGCTTCTTCCGGAAAATGGAAGGACAGGTTACGAATATGTCATCTCCATTTGAATGATGGAAGGCTCTATATTGTGTCTGTCGGCCTGCCCGCAGCATGGCCCACAAAGGAGTTGCCATGTCCGAAGCCCGACC
>NZ_RZQY01001373.1:0-429 GCF_003998575.1 Mesorhizobium sp. M7A.F.Ca.CA.001.10.2.1
ATAGAGATTGAAGATGACATTTCAGTAGGTGACTTTTTTAGACAGCGTTTAGGTGATGAAGTACTTGAAAATTTAATTGAGCCACTAATGGGTGGCATTTATGGTACAAATATTGATGATTTAAGTTTGATGAGTACTTTCCCTAATTTTAAAGAAAAAGAAGAAGCTTTTGGTAGTTTAATCAAAGGCATGAAAGATGAGAGGGAACAACGTATTAAACAACGCCAACTATATTCAGGTGCCCCTAAAGGTCAATTTAAGCAATTTAGACACGGACTTAGTTCGTTCATAGAGGCTTTAGTTGAAGCTGTAACAAAACAAGGTGTCAATATTGAATATAATACAGAGGTTGAAGATATTATTATATCTCAAACTGACTATCAAGTAATTGTCGATGGCAAAAAAGAATTTTATGATGGGGTATTAGTA
>NZ_RZQY01001374.1:0-427 GCF_003998575.1 Mesorhizobium sp. M7A.F.Ca.CA.001.10.2.1
TGTTTTTACCTTGCTTTTTAATTGCACTGCGTACTCTAATTTGTGCCCAGATACTTGATCCCCAAACGACGATGACCATTGAGCCAATAATATTTAATAAATTGAATACCGCATTCGAATTAAAATTAGCATATATAACTACTGCTACAACTAAAATATAAGTAGTTAAAATGGCTCTAATTGGTAATTTCGTTGTTTTATTTAATGTTTTAAAGAATTGAGGTGCTTGTTTATCTACACTTAACGAATAAAGCATTCGACTTGTAGTATAAATACCTGAATTTGCTGCTGATAGTAGTGACGTTAGTATTACAGCATTAATAACTGAAGCTGCAAAGGCGATACCAATTTTATCAAATACAATCGTAAATGGACTTTGTGTTACAGATTGGCTTTCGTTTAATAGCAATGGATCAGTATATGGGAT
>NZ_RZQY01001375.1:0-426 GCF_003998575.1 Mesorhizobium sp. M7A.F.Ca.CA.001.10.2.1
GGTTATCCTGGACAACCATTAGCACTAATCTGTCATGCGCTAACTGGTAATCATTTAACATATGGTACTAATGATAATCCAGGTTGGTGGCGTGAAATTATTGATGGTGGATATATGCCAATTAATGATTATCAATTTTTAACATTTAACGTCATTGGCAGTCCGTTTGGTTCAAGTTCAAAATTTAACGATAAGCACTTTCCTAATCATTTAACATTAAGAGATATAGTTCGTGCCCTTGAAAAAGGGATAGCAGCATTAGAATTTAATAAAATTGATATATTGATTGGTGGAAGCTTAGGTGGTATGCAAGCGTTAGAATTTCTTTATAATCAACGTTTTCCTGTGAATAAAGCGGTCATACTAGCCGCTACTGAAAAAACGTCATCATATAGTCGAGCATTTAATGAAATTGCAAGACAAGCC
>NZ_RZQY01001376.1:0-423 GCF_003998575.1 Mesorhizobium sp. M7A.F.Ca.CA.001.10.2.1
ACTGAGGGTAGCGGAGAAATTCCAATCGAACCTGGAGATAGCTGGTTCTCTCCGAAATAGCTTTAGGGCTAGCCTCAAGTGATGATTATTGGAGGTAGAGCACTGTTTGGACGAGGGGCCCTTCTCGGGTTACCGAATTCAGACAAACTCCGAATGCCAATCAATTTAACTTGGGAGTCAGAACATGGGTGATAAGGTCCGTGTTCGAAAGGGAAACAGCCCAGACCACCAGCTAAGGTCCCAAAATATATGTTAAGTGGAAAAGGATGTGGCGTTGCCCAGACAACTAGGATGTTGGCTTAGAAGCAGCCATCATTTAAAGAGTGCGTAATAGCTCACTAGTCGAGTGACACTGCGCCGAAAATGTACCGGGGCTAAACATATTACCGAAGCTGTGGATTGTCCGTAGGACAATGGTAGGAG
>NZ_RZQY01001377.1:0-422 GCF_003998575.1 Mesorhizobium sp. M7A.F.Ca.CA.001.10.2.1
CATTTCGGCGGCACGGTTCAGGATTGGCATGATGGTTCCATCTCGCTGTTGGGACAGGCGGGTGTCGTCCGCTGCCTTGCAATTGTGATCGCCAGGCACTTTGCCATCTTGGCGTCACATAGGGTAAATAGCACCGCAACGATGCGGTCCGGTTTTTGAGGGTCGGACCAATCATGCTGGCGATCGCGTAACGAAATCTTACGGAGCCAGGGGCGACTACGGCAAGAGGCGATTTCGGATTTGATCATGCGGTACAGGCATTTCCTCAAACTATTCTCGGTTGGCACAATCGCGCTGTCGGTCGTGGCCGGGCCGGCGCTGGCCAATCCGGTGGTCGTATTCGATCTCGGCAGCGGCAAGATCCTGCAGCATCAGGACGCGTTCAAGCGCTGGTATCCGGCATCGCTGAGCAAGCTGATGAC
>NZ_RZQY01001378.1:0-422 GCF_003998575.1 Mesorhizobium sp. M7A.F.Ca.CA.001.10.2.1
GTTCAAATACATCATGGTGGTGCACAAGCTTTGCCTAATTTAACACCTAATGGTGATGTCGTTGCACCAAGCCCAATCTCATTAAAAAGTTTTGGACAACAAGAAGAACATGACGCGAGAGAAATGAGCGCTGAGGAAATTGAACAAACTATTAAAGATTTTGGTGAAGCAACAAGACGTGTTATTGAAGCAGGATTTGATGGTGTGGAAATACATGGTGCTAACCACTATTTAATTCATCAATTCGTTTCTCCTTACTATAATAGAAGAAACGATGTTTGGGCAGAAAACTTAAAATTCCCTAATGCTGTTATTGATGAAGTTTTAAAAGCTAAAAAAGAACATGCTTCAGATGACTTTATCGTAGGTTATCGCTTATCACCAGAAGAAGCAGAATCTCCTGGTATTACAATGGATATCAC
>NZ_RZQY01001379.1:0-420 GCF_003998575.1 Mesorhizobium sp. M7A.F.Ca.CA.001.10.2.1
GACTTTATCAAAGAACCACAAACCCTAAAGCCGATGTACCAGGAATTATTTACAGTACTATTGGTTTCGGTGCTTTATTATACGGTTTCTCTGAAGCTGGTAATAAAGGTTGGGGTTCAACTGAAATCGTTACGATGTTTGTGATTGGTGTTATATTCATTATCTTATTCGTTATTAGAGAATTAAGAATGAAAGCACCAATGTTAAACTTAACAGTATTGAAATACCCAACATATACTTTAACAACAGTTATTAATATGATTGTTATGATGAGTTTATATGGTGGTATGATTTTATTACCTATTTACTTACAGAATTTACGTGGATTCTCTGCGTTAGATTCAGGCCTATTAATGCTTCCGGGTGCATTAGTAATGGGTGTACTTGGTCCTGTTGCAGGTAAGTTATTAGATACTATTG
>NZ_RZQY01000137.1:0-11140 GCF_003998575.1 Mesorhizobium sp. M7A.F.Ca.CA.001.10.2.1
GCGTGAGAATGCCCGCGAACGTCAGGACGCGCTCGGCGCCAGCGGCCACAGTGCCGAAGGCGGTAATCGCGACGGTTCCGGTGACCGTAACCGCGACACCCGTCGCATTGGCAAGATTGACGGTTGCCGCCGATGCCATGTTGGTGCCGGCGGCGTTGAAATTGTCGCTGCCGCCTACGGCCGTCGCGGCGCCCGAGCCGCCAGCCGTCAGTGGCCTTGCCGCGTTGGCATCGGCGACAAGATCGGCCACAAGCGCGTTGTATTTCGCGCTTTCGATCGTTGTGTTCGGTGTTCCAGCGGTCCCCGGAGGGGCCGAATATACTCCACCAGCGCGAGGCATGGCCGCTCCAATTCTATTGGTCGGCGCTAGGGTGCTGGTGCCTCTACGAAAAGATAAGCTACTTGGATTGCGTCATTCGCCAAAGAACGACGCCACCATTAGAAAAAGTTTATCCCCTTGTATTCGTTCGGTTATTCTGTCGGATTGCCGCCCAATAATTTGGGAAACATTGACGATGCGCCTATCTACACCTTTATGAGGTGGTTCGGGAGAGCAGCCTGGACCGCTGCTCTCCCGACAACCGAGAAAGGAGGTGAAATCTTAAATGGCTGTCTGGGCCTATCTCACGCTGAGTTTGCTGCATGTCGCAAACGGCGTGATCTACTTCGTCCTCGCCTTCTTCGGGTAATCCGAAGTTGGTGTTTCCAACCTTAGACGGCAACCCCCAGCGCCGCAACTTTAGCGGATTCTGTATCGGGAGTCCTCGATAGGTGCTGCCCGCCGCCGGCGGCGGGCAGTCTTAGCGATTGCCTCGACGACGCCTGACCATGGCGTCAACGGCTTCCTTCACCGACTGGTTGCTGCGGATTGAGCCGTCCGGCATAGCCTGGTAGGCGCCCTTGTCACCTTCAGACTTCACCACCGCAACTATTGCCTCACGCCATGCGAGGCCCAGATACCGGAAGGCGGACGCGTAGTGTTCGGCCCAGTTCTTCACCGGCACGTCCCGGAAGCATTTCTTGTCATCGTCCCACTCGCGGCGGAAAGCCTTCAGGCCCTCGATGCCATCGGCCACGCGCTCATTGTTTGCGAACCGGGCAAGCTTGATAGTCTGCCGGCCGGCATTCACCCCATCAGCAAAGCTCGCAATGCCGACCATCTTCGGCTTGCGACCATGATCCTTCAGCGTTTGCAGCCGCGTGCGAGCCGTTCCCCATTGCGGGTGCAGGATATCGTGCGGAACGTAGTCGTTGCCCTTGTAGCCCTGGTCGTCGAGCCATTTGCACCAGTCTGAGAGGTCTTCGCTGTCGGGTAGATAGAAATCGACGATAATGGGCGTACCGTCGATGACCTGAAAACACCAAATCGGATTGTTGGCCGCCTTGCCCAGGTCCCATACTGTATGAACCGGATAGGCCGGGTTGACCGCAATCGGACGACCAATGCGCCCGTCCCGCTCTGCCTTGGCAACTTCGGCGCCCCAATATGATCCGACGAGCGCGCCCGCGAACGAGCAATAGAATTCCTGGTCTATCAGGAGATCCGCAATCTCCTTGCCGAACAGGCCGGTATAGATCACCCGCTGCTCTTCAATGTCCTCTTCCGAAATCGCCTGTGTCGCGTCAACGCCCAGGACTTCGGTGAACCAGCCGCGCGGGTTCGACAGCGGATCAAAGGCGTTGCCCTTTGTGGCGTCCAGCATGCCCTTGGCGTGATTGTTGCCACGTGGCGTGGTGATGAACGAAGCCCAGCCGCCATTTTCCGCCAGGATGGGCGACAGGTACGCCCACGCCGCCGGCTTCGCCAATGCCCATTCCGAAAAGGTGATTCCGACTGGTGGCGATCCAACCAGGCTGTTGAAGTTGTCGCTGCCAACGACCTGGAAAGTCGACCCGACCTTGAAGCGGACAAACATTTCATTGTCATTCATGTTCTCGATTAGAGGCTCTGGGAAGGCCTCGAACAGCCGGCGCTTGCCCGAATGCGGGTTGATCGCGTTCCATATCGCCTTGCGCGCCTGGGCGGCCTCGGGGAGCATGTGCCAATACGTGCCGGGACGCTCATGGGCGGACACGGCATGCATGTTCAGATTTATCTCGTCCTTGCCGGCGCGGCGGTGCCAGAATAGGAGCTGGCGCTTACACCCCTGCTCCCACGTGTCCCATGCCTTCTTCTGATACCAGCGAGGCCGCCAGCCGGCGTTAGGTAGCTGGATTGTCGGCATTCGCCTGTGCTTCCTGGTCCGCCAGCTTCAGCACTTGAACCACTAGCGGGCCGCCCTCGCCGTCAGTGAGCGCCACCTTGGCGCCGTACTTCTTCGGCCGCATGCGCTCAGCAATCCATTTGCGCGTGTCGATGCGAAGCCGCGAGCGCTGGATGTTCTCGCTGTTGAGCTGTTCGGTGGTCGTTCCGTCGCCGTTGACCTTGGTCATGTAGTCGTTGCTGCTGTCGTCGGCGATATCCGGCATTTCGTCGACGTGGGTGTCTGCCTGGAGTTCGCGCGCCCGCGCGTACTGGTCAAAAAACGCTGCGCGGGCCGGATTGAGCAGCCAATTGAACACAGTCGCTTTCGACGGCATGTCGTCGGCTTCACAGATCGACCGCAGGCTGTTCCCCTCTGCCAGGCTCTGGCAAATGGTATCGGCTATCTCCTGGGTGAACTCACTTGGCCGTGCCATTGCCCGACTCCTTCAGCCTGATCTGCACAAGCCGCACATTGATGCCGAGCTGCTTCGAAATCTGTCGGGCTGACATGCCTAGCGCCTTCATGTCGTTGATCGCTTTCCGCCTTTGGAGGGCGAGGAGCCGGCCCCGGTGTTTGAAGGGCCGCTTTGCCCTGACATCACCCTTGTCTCGGGCTCGCTTCACGTATTGGACGACTGTGGTAGGCGAAATGTCTAGAGACTCTGCAATGGTCTCGTAGGTGCTCATCTCCTGGTACATGTCGAGCGCCTTGTTGCGGCGCCTGGTCACGATGTCGACCGCCTTCCCGCCCCTCTTGTTGAAGGACGAGTAGGCGTGGAACGGCAGCGGCGCGCGGTGAGGCTTTCGATGCTCCATCAGTTCTCCATTCATCGCGGCAACTGCCCGGATCGATTGTTCGCCTGCGGTCGGCGCAATGTCAGGATTTCGCTAGGCGTCAAAGGCGAGCGATTAACCGCGGCAAAGGGGATGACAGGATTGACGCGGTGGTAGCCGGCGAATGTGTTGGAGGCGATGACCAGACGGTCATTTTCAACGCGGCAAATCAGAGACGTGAAGGGTGATCCGGTATTTTTCCCCCACCGCTCCAGAAGAGCCAGGTTGTCGGCGGCGAAGAAGTTTTGCGACCGAATGAGCAGAAAGGCGAGGTCATCCAGCCGCTCAGGTAGCATGTCGGCTGAAGTCCCGCGACGGACTATCTCCTCTTCGTGGGCGCTGTCCAACTCCTCGCTTCGCCACACCGGCAGCGGTGTTTTTAAATCGTCCGCATCGCGCTGGAGGCTCAACAACTGCTGGTAAGGCACATAAGGCCGGCCCCAGAATTCCGAACCAGAAGCGAGGCCGAGAACATCGTTGACGATGACAGCGTTGCCGCTGGTATCCTTCACCCCGCTATCCACTTGGATTTCAATTCGGCCGCTATTGCGCGACAGTTCGCGCGAGAGCAACTTGGAGAGCCCCGACTCCTTCTTGTCGATTTCGGCTCGCAAGTCCTCGAGCGCCTTTGCCGGTTCGGCCAATGATCTGGCAAACTTCGCGATCCTGTCCACATTTTCAGCAAGAGCCGTCCATCGGCGCTGAAGGTGACGAATTCGGGCCTCTTTCCGATACCGCTCGTCGGCGATATCGAACTCGCCCTTGTAGTGCCGCTTGGCGCAGTCATGGCCGATAAATCTCACGACACGCTCATCGGGGAAGAAGGCCATCCGGCCGATCTTGAACCAAGGGCCTGTAGGATGACAAATAGGACATGGCACCATGTCCTGGTTTTCGCGCTTAAAGATTGGAACCTCGATCTCGCCTGATAGGAAGCGAAGTGTGCCAATGATTTCAGGCTTGGTGGTCGTCACATTCTCGAAGCGCTCCGGATGCCCAGTCGCGTTCGTAAACTCTAGCCACCGGTCAACATAGTCGTCGGATGGCTTCTCATCGAATACCGGGAAGGAAACGAGTGCGTTCGTCATTGAGGCACACCTTTCGAGGCGAGATAGTCGTTAATATTCACATGCCGCACTGGGGATGCGGCGCCGAACGTGCCGAGTTGAGAGGTGCTGAAGGCCCGCTTGGCTTGGGGATCGAACTTCGCCGAGGCGCCCTTCCGCAACCAGCCCGGAGCCTTGGCCGCATTGATCTTCAGGCGGTTCTCAGCCTTGCGCTGCTTTTTCGCCTCCCGCTTTTCCTTTCGGCTGAGGTTCCTTGAAATTCCACCGGAATCCGCAGATTTCCGGATGGCTTTCGCCGACCGTCTAGGCGCCGGTCCCGCAGAAAGGATCTTGGTGGATATCCAGTCAGCCCGCTTTTCAGCCGGCGATATAGGCGAGCCATCAAGCCGATCGGCCGCGCGCCACGCTTCCGCATTGGTCGGGAACGGTCCGGCCAATGTTGCCGTGCCGTCGACCACGACGAAGCCGTCTGCTGTCTCGATTACCGTCATGCTGCGTCGCCCTCATTGCGACGCGCGGCGCGCCGTAGCTCTTCCTGCACGGCGTCCGAAAATGTCTGCACCTCTTTCCTTATCGCGGCTTCGGTCATTCCGGCCCTGGTCAGTTGCCCGACGACGCCCGCGACAGTCTGGCGCCAATAGTGGTCAGCCGAACGACCGCGACGAGCCGATAGCAGTTCAGCCGTCCGTTTGATTTTTCCGAGACGACGAGCCATTGGAAAGCAGATCACGAGGCCCATCATGCAGCCCTCTCGCGCGTGTAAGCACTAAGGTTTGAACCTTCGGAGCCCCTTTTATCTTCTAAGGTGTGATCTAAGGTTTGATCATAAGGTATAAGGGTAACCACACCGTCACCCGCGCAGGTGACTGTCTGATTATCCAATGGGGTATTTGGACGATTACGTAAAGACGGCAGAGGTGACTGGATAATCACCTTGTTCTGGCGGTCGCAGACATACTCGTCCAGATCGGACAAAACGTCCATCGCCCAGCCAAAGTTCAGGACGTAGACTTGGGAGCGTTTCGCCGATCGACCGATGATTTGCTGCTTTTCGAGGGGAAGGCTTCGAACAGGGACGCGCGTAATCGCGCCCGCGTTCTGTAGAATTCGAAGCCACTTGGAAATCTGCTCAGGAGCATCGGCGCCGAGCATCTGGGAAATTGTTTCGCGCGTCGGCCAAGCGCAGCCGACAGCCTCGTTGTATTTATCCTGCAACTCGCCCGCCACTCGCACGGCTCCCGGCGAATCCCGGAAACCTTTGAAATAGCGGACCGCCCGGCCACAAGCGTGTTTGTCCATCATAATCAGTGGGCCCTCGCCCGGATCAGCGCCGCTTGCCGGCAGGCCTCCACCGCGTCTTTGAGTGGCAATTTGAACCGCTCTTGGATCTGCGGGATTATCGCCTTCGTGCGATCCGCCGAGCCGGTAGCCAGCCAAGTGGCGGCGAGGTCGACCGGGCCTTGAGTATTGCCGATGCCGGTGCTCATGCGGCGTTAGCCACGTCTTCAAGGATCACGACCGGCGAGCTTAAGCGGTAGATTCCGTGCGAACCGGCGAACGGGCCGCCGTGGCTCTCGTACTCGGTTTCAATGGCGAACCCGAGCTTGCGCAGCTTGTGCGTGTAGTCTGACCATCGAGGCCCGGGATGCGTGATTGGTGTACAGCCACTTTGACCGGCTTTGACCAACTCGCGCATTGCCCAAGCTACGCGCCCGTCCAGTCGGATCGGATTTCCATCCGGCTCGACCTTGACGATGATGCTGAATTTGTTCGCGCTCTTAACAGAGTTTGCATTAACGCGACTCGCGTCGACTGCTATGAGGGGCATGTCATTCTTCCTTTTCCGATTTAGGTCCGCGATTGGAGGAGTGATTTTGAGGTAGGAAAGTAGGCGGCTGCTTTGGCGAGGAGACCGCTTACTTTCCGGCTTCATTGGCCGTCGCTCCTTTCGGAAGAGCATCGAGCCAGGCTTGCGCATCATCTTTGCGGATCAGGGTCTTCCGTCCTGCCTTGCGGTAAGGCAAGCGACCGGATTTCAGCTCTTCATAGAGCAACGAGCGACCGACGCCGAAAGCAGCGCAAAATCCCGAAACAGTAAATGCGTTTGGGCTTACTTCCATTTCAGTTCCTTCCTTTGGTTCGCGCCAAACAGACGCGGGTGATTTGTTACGGATTCTAGCGGATTTCGAGTCCCTCTGCACACCCTGGAGAGTGTTATCCCGAGGGATTTTGTACCCCTTTCATTCCAATGACTTAGCTGGTGTTTATCCACAGGTTGCCCACAGAGATGTTCAGCGTTCGTTCCCGTTCGACAGTAAAGCGAACGACATCCGGTAAAACGAGCCGCTGGTTTCTCTGGGGGTAAGGGACAGGAAAAACAGCAGGGCGCAGGCCTCTCTAGGAGAGGCTCTGCAAGCGTGGCACGGCAGAAAGCCGGGCCGGTCCCTCAAAACTGATTTTTTCCGAGTTCAACAGAACGATGTGAATCTCGGCGATTTGCCGCGTTTAGTCAATGGCATGCACGAGCGGATACCAACGTTATCTTACGACACGTAGATTACCCCGAGCCGCAGGCGCATTCAGATAGTTCGCCCAAGCAGACATCAGTTTGCGGCGCTTCTCCAATGCGTCCGACCGACGATAGGCATTCTCGACAGCATCGCCGACCTTGTGGGCAAGAGCAGCTTCCGCGACCTCGCGCGGGAAACTGGTCTCATCCCCGGCCCAATCTCGGAAGGCTGACCGGAAACCATGCGGCGTGTATTGCCCGACTTCCATGCGCCGCATCTGCATCGTCATCGCCATCACCGACAGCGGCATATCAACCGGCCGCTTGCTCTCCCCTGGGAAGACATAGTCCGACACGCGCGCATCGTAGAGCGGCGTCAGGATAGCCAGGGCGGCATCAGTCAGCGGCACCCTATGAAGGACGCCGGCCTTCATGCGATCAGCCGGCACAGTCCAGACCTTCTCGTCCAGATCGAGTTCGGGCCACTTGGCGCCTAACACTTCGCCAGAGCGCGCAGCCGTCAGGATGAGAAAGTCCATCGCCTTCGCCGACATAGCCTCAGACGCCCGCAGGCGCTTCACAAACGCCGGCACGTCCGCGTATGGCATAGCGGCATGGTGGCCGCGTGAAAGCTTCTTGCCCTTAGCCAGGAGGTGTTGCAGGTGACCGCGCCACAAGGCCGGGTTTTCTCCCGATCGATGACCTGCAGCTTTCGCCGCATCCAAGACCCGCTCAATCCGACCGCGCAGCCGTTGCGCCGTTTCCGGCTTCTCGAACCAGATCGGCTTCAGGATCTCCAGAATGTCGGCCGTGTCCACCTCGTCCACAGGCTTCTTGCGGATCGATTTGCAGTAGGCATCGCCGAGGGTCATTTCCCACTGTGCCTTGTGCTTGGCATTGCGCCAGCCCTTGCCGACAGCAGCGATCAGGTCTTCGGCGCATTTCGCGAATGTCGGCTTTTCGGTCTTGGCTTCCGTGTCGATCGGGTCAAGGCCACGGCGCAGGCGGTCCCGGCAGTCGGTGGCGGCAATGCGCGCATCCTTCAAAGATACGGAAGGGTAAGAGCCGAGGCCAACTTCCTTCCACTGACGGCCCTTTCCAGAGCCCTTGAAGTGGACGAAGGTCCAGGACTTGGTGCCTTCCTTCTTCGCCAACAAATAGAGCCCGCCGCCGTCGCTATGCCGCCCTGCCTTCAGGCCTTTGGCGCGGATGGTCGTTTCGGCCAGCAAGTTGAGTGAGCGAACCATTCCCTGCAACTCCGTTCCTAACTTCGATGCACGATGTTAGCGGATTTGACCGGACTACTGCAAACGCAGAACGCCGAAAGGCCAAGGGAATCAACGGGTTTTTGGTATATTAGCGGACGATGGCGGACTTAGGTTTAGAAGACACTTCCTCCGCCAGACGTCGAAGGTCCGTTCCGGAGACATGGGTAGCAGTTTGTACCTAAGACATGATGACAACCGCGTGCTTGACGGGTTGTCGATTGGTTGCAAGGTCCTCTGTTCCAGTCGATATGTCCGAACTGCGAGTCATCGTCTCGATCAGAGCGCCCGGTTGCGTCAGGCTCACTTTGAAGTTCGGATGGATGACTGTTATTTCCTCTCGGGAGCGCTCCGCCGAACATCTCCATGGTCCTTTCAATGAGGCGATAGATAGTCAGGCTGCGCCGGCTGCAGTTGCGGTCAATGGCTGGAGGAAGTGATCGTTGATGACACCGGCCGCCCCTGCATTCAGGCATGGGCGGCCGTCTTGTGGAGCGGGATGACGCGGCTCGATAAGCAGCCAGCCTGTTGGCGCGGGATCGCTCCAGCTTTCGTCACCTCCGCCCAGATCAGCCCGCGGCGCTCGGCACCGGCGTGTTGAGCAGCTGCTGTTCCCAGAGGTACGCGATGCCGCTGCCGCCGAAGTGCTGAATGAGAATCTCGGTCAGCTCCTCGACATGCTCGGTGCGCGCCCAATCGCGTTGCCATTCGCCAGTGAGCGCCATCACGGTCATCACGTTCGCGCCGGCCGCGATCATTCGCTGGATGGCAACTTCGTGAGACTCCCTCGAAATCCCGCCCGACGCGTCGGTGATCACGGTCACGTCCCAGCCTTCGCCGGCGGCCTGGATCACAGGCATTGCGACGCAGACCTCGGTCCACAGGCCGGCGATGATCAGCTGCTTGCGGCCGGTCGCCTTGACGACGTTCACCACATTCTCGTCCTGCCAGGTGTTCACCCAGGTGCGATCGATGACTTCCTGGTCCGGAAATACGTCGGTGATCTGCTTGAAGAGAAGTCCTCCGCGCGCCGCAATCACGCTGGTGAGAATGGTCGGAACACCGAAGGCTTTTGCTAGCTTCGCCAGCGCGGTCGTGTTGTTGACCACCATGTGTGGGTCGTGGCTGTTCAGATTGGCCAGCTGATAGGGCTGGTGGTCGATCAGGACGAGGACCGAATCTGCGGGACGAAGAAGCGAAGCAAGGCCGTTACGAGGGGTCATCAAGACTTCCTTTCTCTGCCGTCTGGACGGCATGGGTTTTCGGGAGACATGCGCCAGCGGGCGACGTTGCCGAAACGCAATTTGCTGTTCCTTTTGGTGATGCGATAGTGCCATATTCAGGCAAGCTGTGTCGCGAAACGAGGAACGCCGATTGGACATCGAAGATCTGCAGACATTCGTCGTAGTGGCCGATGCCGGGGGCGTATCGGCCGCCGCCCGCCGACTCGGCGTCTCCAAGTCGATCGTCAGTCGGCGGCTCTTTCGGGTTGAGGCGGAGCTTGGCGTCCAGCTTCTTGCACGAACGACCCGCGGCGCCGCGCTCACGGAGGCGGGAATTACTTTCAGAGATCATGCGGCCCGAGCCAGCGCCGAGATTGATACGGCCAGGGAAGCGATCTTCCCCACCGGTGAGCTACGCGGCCGCCTGAGGGTTGCCATGCCGCTTACTTTCGGCGCGACCCATTTTGCTCCCGTGCTCGCGGAAATGGCGCGTCTGCACCCGAAGCTTCACATCCATACTTCTTATAGCGATCGCTTCGTCGATCTCATCGCAGAGGGTTTCGATTGCGCGATCCGGGGCGCCTACCTTCAGGATTCCAACCTGATCGCGAAGCGCGTCGGGCCTATCCATGGAAAGCTTGTCGCGAGCCCGGATTACATCAAAGCGCACGCGTCACCCGAGACTCCGGACGAACTCGTCACCCATCAGGCCCTCATGCAGGGAACGGAAGCCTGGCAGTTCATGGATGGCGACAAGATTGTTACGGTCCAGCCGCAGGGCAGGTTCAAGGCCGACAGCGCCACGGCGCTTGCCGCGGCGGCGGCGGCGGGTCTCGGCATCGCCTGGCTCCCCGATTGCATTACACATGAACATGTGGCCTCCGGCGCGCTGGTCCCGATCATGACACGCTATCCGGTACCTCCGGGAGCTGCGTATGTCGTACGCCCGCCGGGGCAGCATCCTACGCGGAAAGTGCGCGTGCTCACCGACATGCTGATTGAGTATTTCAAACGCAACCCGGATCTTTGGGGTCTTGACGGCTAGGACACGAACGGTTCGAAGCCGTGTCAAACAACCGCGTTCGACGGTCCCATTGCTCCGAGCCGTTGCGTTCGGCGACATTGCTTGCACGTTCCGTGCGTTAGCGCCCTTACAGAGCCTTTAGCCTTTGGAAAGGGAGATGTGGTTCCTCTCGGAGGCGCAGACGACGCGCAGAGGCGAATCGATGGATATCTTTGGCATCAAGGCACTGTTGATCTGCGCGCTGATCTTCATTCCGTTCGAACATCTGTTTGCCGAGCGGCCGCAGAAGATCTTCCGCAAGGGGTTTGCTGTCGATCTGATCTATCTGCTGTTCAACGGCTTCATCATAAAGCTGGCCATCGTCATGATGGCGGCAGGCGCGCTCGGTGCCGCTGCGCTCCTTGTCCCGCCGGCGATAACGCAGGCCGTCAGCGGCCAGCCCGTCTGGCTGCAGGTTGCCGAAATCATCGTGATTACCGATATCGGCGTCTACTGGACACATCGGGCCTTCCACAAAATCCCCGCGCTTTGGAAGTTCCATGCCGTTCACCACGGCATTGAGGAACTCGACTGGCTCGGGGCCTTCCACAATCACCCCGTCGACGCCATCGTCACAAAGGCAATATCGCTGACGCCGATCTTTTTCCTCGGCTTCTCGGAAGCCTCGATCGCTGTCTTTTCGACCATCTACCTTGGACACACGCTGCTTGTTCATTCAAACGTGCGGATTCCGTTCGGCCCTTTGAAGTGGCTGATCGCCAGCCCGCAGTTCCATCGCTGGCACCATGCCAACCAGCGCGAAGCCTATGACAAGAACTTCGCCGGGCAGTTGCCTTTCCTCGACATGCTGTTCGGCACCTACAATCCCACCGGCGACAAGGTGCCGGAAAAGTACGGCGTCGACGATCCGATCCCTTCCACCTATTTCGGTCAGATCGGCTATCCGCTCCTGCGCCGCAGGAAGCTGCCGAAC
>NZ_RZQY01001380.1:0-418 GCF_003998575.1 Mesorhizobium sp. M7A.F.Ca.CA.001.10.2.1
CTCTTTTGCCTGAGTTACTAATTTTTTAAGCAACATAAGTATATCATAAGTTTCACTTGTAAACAAATCACAGCATAATCACTATGGTTGTTCATTAAAATGAAATAGTTATTCTATAAATTGATTACTAAAATTAACTCTTATTTTTAATTTACATATCGAAAATTGATAATTGTGCTTTATCAGGTAAGCCTGGTAATGAACCTAAATCATCTAAGTATTCAATTACCTTTTGTGATAGACCTGCTTTTTTATTTAAGTCTTCTTTTGATAAAAATGGTCCTTCTTCTCGCGCTTCAACAATTCTCTTAGCAACGTTTTCCCCTAGTCCTGGAACAGCAATAAACGGTGGAATTAAACTGTCATCTTCAATTATGAAATCGAATGCTTGGCTTTTTTCAAGGCTGATAGGCTGCAC
>NZ_RZQY01001381.1:0-417 GCF_003998575.1 Mesorhizobium sp. M7A.F.Ca.CA.001.10.2.1
GCCTCGAACAGCGTCCGCCACGGAAACTTCTCGCCGGGATCGATCTTGCGCCCCGGCGCAACATCAGAATGCGCGAGTACCCGCTCGGCGGCGATCGAATGCCGACCGGCGATCCCACGGCACAGCGCGATCACCGCATCGATCTGCCGCCGGGGAAAACCGGGATAGCCCAGCGAATGCCCTGGATTGACGATCTCGATGCCGACCGAACAGGAATTGATGTCGGCCCGTCCGAACCACGAACTCTTGCCGGCATGCCAAGCGCGGTCGCTTTCCCTGACCATCTGCACGATATGGCCATTCTCGTGGACGAGATAATGTGACGAGACCTCGCTGGCCGGGTCGCAAAGCCAGGCCTCGGCCCCGGCGCCGGTCGCCATACCGGTGTAGTGCAGCACGATCATGTCAGGCCCTGTC
>NZ_RZQY01001382.1:0-417 GCF_003998575.1 Mesorhizobium sp. M7A.F.Ca.CA.001.10.2.1
CAATATGTCGGCACGGGCGACAGCACCGATCGCCTGTTCACGCTCGGCGCCTCGGCCGGCAGCCGGCTCGAATCCTCCGGCACCGGCGCGATCGCCTTCACCAATGCCGGAGCGATCGCATTCTCGGCTCTCGGCACGAGCCAGACGCTGGCGCTCGGCGGCACCAACACCGGCAACAACAGCCTTGCCGCACAGATCACCAACAACGGCGCCGGCGTGACCTCGCTGACCAAGGACGGCGCCGGCACCTGGATCCTCAACAATCAAAACAGCAGCTACGCCGGCATCACCACGATCAATGGCGGTGTGCTCGGCGTCAGCAAGCTGGCGAATGGCGGCCAGGCAAGCAGCATCGGCGCCTCGTCCAACGCGGCGGCCAATCTGGTGATCGGCAACGGCTCGACGTTGCGCTACACC
>NZ_RZQY01001383.1:0-416 GCF_003998575.1 Mesorhizobium sp. M7A.F.Ca.CA.001.10.2.1
GAATAGGGGAATAGGGGAATAGGGAGGCTATTCGGCTGCAAGTTTACGGATGAGAAGCCGAAGAAGCTTTCCCACACTTTCGGTACTCGCCAACAATGGGCCGGACGTCGCTTTCGGCGCGATGCCAATACGTTCAGCAATCAGAAGCTGAGTTTCCAGTTCCTTCAATGATCCTTGGGCAATACGGAGAAATTGCAAATAGGAGCCTCGAATTTCCCTGCCATACCCCTCGGCTATGTTTGCCGGCACCGACGTTGCAGAGCGCCGCACTTGGCTGGTCAGCCCATAAAGCTCTTCTTTGGGCCAGGATTTAGTAGCACCGTAGACCGCCACCGCAAGATCCATCGCCTGCTCCCAAACAAGCAAGTCCTTGTAGGACCCTGTTTTTTCGGTCATCCGTCCCTACTCCCCTACTC
>NZ_RZQY01001384.1:0-416 GCF_003998575.1 Mesorhizobium sp. M7A.F.Ca.CA.001.10.2.1
ATTACGGACAGCATCCCCGATAAAATTAAATGCGAGAACAAGTAACATGATGCATAACCCAGGAAATATGGCTAAATTGCTGTGCGTTTCTAAACAGTTACTTCTAGTTCTGAGTATGTTTCCCCATTCGGGAACATTTGGTGCTACACCTAATCCCAAGAAACTCAAGCCACTTGTAGTTAGTACAACGACACCTATATTTAATGAAAATCTGACAATCATAGGTGCGAGAGTATTAGGTAAGATGTAACTCCATAAAATACGACGATGACTTTCTCCGGTAATTTGAGCTGCTTGTATATATTCCTGTCGTTTGATTTCGAGTACATTTGCTCTCATAGTTCGAGCAAAGGAAGGTATATTACCAATACTTAAAGCAATGATTAATGTTAATGTACTAGCGCCAAACGATGCGA
>NZ_RZQY01001385.1:0-415 GCF_003998575.1 Mesorhizobium sp. M7A.F.Ca.CA.001.10.2.1
GCACAAGTACAGATAAAGGTATAGCTCAATTCATTCAATACACTAAAACGAACTTGCCAATTGTAGGTCAAATTTTTGGTAATGTGTTTAGTGGTATTATCAGTCTGTTTAGTGCTTTTAGTGGTCATTCACATAACGTACTAGTAGGCATGCAAGGTGTAACACAATCGTTTAAAGATTGGGCGGCGAACTTAAAGAACACAGAAGGTTTCAAAAACTTCTTAAACTACTTAGTGTCGAATAGTCCGGCTGTTTGGCAATTACTAAAAAATATTGGATCTATTATTGTAGGATTAATTAAAGGTATGGCACCAGTTGGCGCAGTAATGTTAAGAATAACTACTGCATTGACAGGGTTTATCGCTAAAGGTGCTACAGCTAACAATACAATGGGACTAATGACAGGTGTCTTAAC
>NZ_RZQY01001386.1:0-414 GCF_003998575.1 Mesorhizobium sp. M7A.F.Ca.CA.001.10.2.1
TCCAGAACTGCCACAGCGCCAGGCCCGACAGAGCGACAATGGCGCAGCCGATGAGCAGGATCAGGCCGGTGGCCACAATGCGTTCGGCGCCGAAGCGATGGATCAGCGAGCCGGTGAAGAAGCTTGGCGCGAACATCGCCATGACGTGCCAGGAGATGCCGAGCGTCGCGTCGTTCTCCGACAGGCCGCAACCGACCATGGCCAGCGGTGCGCCCGTCATGACGAAGCTCATCAGCGCATAGCTGCCGACCGCGCAGAAAAGCGCGGCGACGAAACGCGGCTGCGTGACGATTTCAGCCAGTGGCCTGGCGTCGCTGTCGGCGATCTCCACCTTGCCGGATGCTTTCGCCGGCAGCCGCAGGAACGACAGGATGATAGCGCCGACGGCGGCCAGCGGCAGGATGGAGATGAAGG
>NZ_RZQY01001387.1:0-413 GCF_003998575.1 Mesorhizobium sp. M7A.F.Ca.CA.001.10.2.1
GAGCGACGCCTGATCGGCCGCGTTGCGATCCGCAACAAGTGACCGAGCCGCAACGATGAACGGCAGCAGGCCAATGAGCAAGCCTCAGGCATGAGCGGGTTCGCCGAGCATCGCCGCATCGCCACGGTCGCCCTGGTCGTCGCCAATTATGACGAGGCGATTGCCTGGTATGTCGAGCGGCTGGGCTTCCTGCTCGTCGAAGATGTCGATCTCGGCGGCGGCAAGCGCTGGATCGCGGTCGCGCCGGCCAACGGGCAGGGCGCCAGGCTGCTTCTGGCGGAAGCGTCCGACGAGGCGCAAAGGCGGAGCATCGGCAACCAGACCGGCGGGCGTGTCTTCCTGTTTCTGGAAACCGACGACTTTTCCCGCGACCCTGCGGCGCTGCTGGAGAAGGGCGTCGGATTCCGGGAAAC
>NZ_RZQY01001388.1:0-413 GCF_003998575.1 Mesorhizobium sp. M7A.F.Ca.CA.001.10.2.1
GTTCTATTACATGGTTTAGTTAGAGCAGAAGATGGACGCAAAATGAGTAAGTCTCTTGGTAATGGTGTAGACCCAATGGATGTTATCGATGAATATGGGGCAGACAGTTTAAGATACTTCCTAGCTACTGGTTCAGCACCAGGACAAGATTTGCGTTATTCAACAGAAAAAGTTGAATCTGTATGGAATTTTATTAATAAAATTTGGAATGCAGCACGATTTAGTTTAATGAATATTGGGGAAGAATTTAATGTTGAAGATATCGATTTATCTGGTAACTTATCTTTAGCAGATAAATGGATTTTAACTAGATTAAATGAAACGATTGCGACAGTGACTGATTTAAGTGATAAATATGAATTCGGTGAAGTAGGTCGTGCGTTATATAACTTCATTTGGGATGAGTTCTGTGA
>NZ_RZQY01001389.1:0-412 GCF_003998575.1 Mesorhizobium sp. M7A.F.Ca.CA.001.10.2.1
ATCTTTAATAAAACGTTCAGGAGAAGTGATAGGTACTTCGGTAGGGAACAATTCTGTAATAGAATGGCCTAGCGATTTTGCAAAAGTATATCCGTCACCAGTCGAACCTGTTTGAGGCACACTCGTACCACCAGTTGCTATAATTAAACTTTTAGATTTATAAGTTTGTTGTGCAGTTTCAACTGAAAAAATACCTTCATTATCTTGTGATACATTAAGAACAGTGGTTTCTTCCTTAACTGTAACATTTTGTTTATTAATCGTATCAACTAAAGTATCCACGACGTCTTGTGATTTATTTGATACAGGGAACATGCGCCCATGATCTTCTTCTTTGAGTTTTACGCCGCGACTCTCAAAAAAATGAATAATAGATTCATTATCAAAAACAGAGAAAGGACTATATAAAAAT
>NZ_RZQY01000138.1:5000-11050 GCF_003998575.1 Mesorhizobium sp. M7A.F.Ca.CA.001.10.2.1
GAAATCCTGTCTGAAATTGGGGGGACCACCCTCCAAGCCTAAGTACTCGTGCATGACCGATAGCGAACTAGTACCGTGAGGGAAAGGTGAAAAGCACCCCGACAAGGGGAGTGAAAGAGTACCTGAAACCGATTGCCTACAAACAGTGGAAGCCCAAGGTTCGTCCTGGGTGACCACGTACCTTTTGTATAATGGGTCAGCGACTTAGTGTGACGAGCAAGCTTAAACCGCTAGGTGTAGGCGCAGCGAAAGCGAGTCTGAATAGGGCGTTCAGTTCGTCGCATTAGACCCGAAACCGAGTGATCTAGCCATGAGCAGGTTGAAGGTAAGGTAACACTTACTGGAGGACCGAACCCATAACTGTTGCAATAGTTCGGGATGACTTGTGGCTAGGGGTGAAAGGCCAATCAAACTCGGAAATAGCTGGTTCTCCGCGAAATCTATTTAGGTAGAGCGTCGACCGAATACCCCAGGGGGTAGAGCACTGGATGGGCTAGGGGTCCTCACCGGATTACCAAACCTAACCAAACTCCGAATACCTGGGAGTACTAGTCGGCAGACACACGGCGGGTGCTAACGTCCGTCGTGAAAAGGGAAACAACCCTGACCTACAGCTAAGGTCCCCAAGTTATGGCTAAGTGGGAAAGGATGTGAGGATCCCAAAACAACCAGGATGTTGGCTTAGAAGCAGCCATCATTTAAAGAAAGCGTAACAGCTCACTGGTCTAAATAAGGGTCTTTGCGCCGAAAATGTAACGGGGCTAAAGCCATACACCGAAGCTTAGGGTTTGGTCCGCAAGGGCCAAGCGGTAGCGGAGCGTTCTGTAAGCTGATGAAGCCATACCCGTGAGGGGTGGTGGAGGTATCAGAAGTGCGAATGCTGACATGAGTAACGTAAGGGGAGTGAGAGACTCCCCCGCCGAAAGACCAAGGGTTCCTGCTTAAAGCTAATCTGAGCAGGGTTAGCCGGCCCCTAAGACGAGGCGGAAACGCGTAGTCGATGGGAACCACGTTAATATTCGTGGGCTTGGAGGTAGTGACGGATCATTGAGGTAGTCCAATCTTATCGGATTGAACGGGCTGCTGCGTGGTTCCAGGAAATAGCTCCTCCTTATAAACCGTACCCGAAACCGACACTGGTGGTCTGGTAGAGTATACCAAGGCGCTTGAGAGAACTATGCTGAAGGAACTCGGCAAATTGCACGCGTAACTTCGGAAGAAGCGTGACCCTTTTCTACGCAAGTAGAGGAGGGTGGCACAGACCAGGGGGTAGCGACTGTTTATCAAAAACACAGGGCTCTGCGAAGTCGCAAGACGACGTATAGGGTCTGACGCCTGCCCGGTGCTGGAAGGTTAAGAGGAGGGGTGCAAGCTCTGAATCGAAGCCCCAGTAAACGGCGGCCGTAACTATAACGGTCCTAAGGTAGCGAAATTCCTTGTCGGGTAAGTTCCGACCTGCACGAATGGCGTAACGACTTCCCCGCTGTCTCCAGCATAGACTCAGTGAAATTGAATTCCCCGTGAAGATGCGGGGTTCCTGCGGTTAGACGGAAAGACCCCGTGCACCTTTACTATAGCTTTACATTGGCATTCGTAGTGGCATGTGTAGGATAGGTGGTAGGCTTTGAAACCTGGGCGCCAGCTCAGGTGGAGCCACCCTTGAAATACCACCCTTATTACTATGGATGTCTAACCGCGGCCCGTTATCCGGGTCCGGGACAATGTATGGTGGGTAGTTTGACTGGGGCGGTCGCCTCCTAAAGAGTAACGGAGGCGCGCGATGGTGGGCTCAGAACGGTCGGAAATCGTTCGCTGAGTGCAATGGCATAAGCCTGCCTGACTGCGAGACTGACAAGTCGAGCAGAGACGAAAGTCGGTCATAGTGATCCGGTGGTCCCGCGTGGAAGGGCCATCGCTCAACGGATAAAAGGTACGCCGGGGATAACAGGCTGATGACCCCCAAGAGTCCATATCGACGGGGTTGTTTGGCACCTCGATGTCGACTCATCGCATCCTGGGGCTGGAGCAGGTCCCAAGGGTATGGCTGTTCGCCATTTAAAGCGGTACGTGAGTTGGGTTCAGAACGTCGTGAGACAGTTCGGTCCCTATCTGCCGTGGGTGTAGGAATATTGAAAGGATCTGTCCCTAGTACGAGAGGACCGGGATGGACGGATCTCTGGTGGACCTGTTGTGGCGCCAGCCGCATAGCAGGGTAGCTATATCCGGACGGGATAACCGCTGAAGGCATCTAAGCGGGAAACCCACCTTAAAACGAGTATTCCCTGAGAACCGTGGAAGACGACCACGTTGATAGGCCGGGTGTGGAAGAGCGGCAACGCTTGAAGCTTACCGGTACTAATAGTTCGATCGGCTTGATCGTTCTCATTCCTTATGCTCATCGCTCCAAATCGGAGGATGACAGGCACATAAAGGACCAGCGAATAGCCCCGAGAGGCACCCGACAGCTCCGCTGCCGATGCCTCTTTGTGCTCCTTCGCTCAAAAGCTTCTCGAACAACGTGCGTTTTGCCGACCTGGTGGTTATGGCGGAGCGGCTGCACCCGATCCCATTCCGAACTCGGCCGTGAAACGCTCCAGCGCTGATGGTACTTCGTCTCAAGACGCGGGAGAGTAGGTCGCTGCCAGGTCTGCTAAACGCACGTTGAACTCACATCCAATCGGATGGAGTGATGTCTTCTCTTTATGAAATGGCCCGCCAAGGGATCACGGGCCGCGTAAGCGGCCCTTTCATTTGGTCAGCCATATACCTATCTGTAGGCCTCGGCTTACACAAAAAAGCAAGCAAACGCTTGCTTAGGAACGCAAGCAAGCGCTTGCTTGGATTAGCAAGCAAACGCTTGCTAAGAGGTGACGCGGGGTGGAGCAGCCCGGTAGCTCGTCAGGCTCATAACCTGAAGGTCACAGGTTCAAATCCTGTCCCCGCAACCAAACCTCACTAAACAAACAGCCCGCCTCGTGCGGGCTCTTTTGTTTTTTGCCCTGGTGCCGGCGTTTAACCCGTCATCAGGCGCCCCCAAGCAGGCCAAGCCCAAGCCGCAAGACAGAAAACTCAAATCCTCTCCCCAACCAAACTTCGGTAAGCAAACAATCCGCCTGGAACAATGCCGGCGGGCCGTTCGCATTCGGGGGACAGTCGAAGGTTCTCGGAATACTCCGGGTGGTCAAGGCTGCTGTAAGCCGACGAAGCAGCAGACTTCTTGGCCAAGCGACATGGAGAGCGTCACGCCGCGCTCGGAGCAGATGCTTATCAAACAAGATCTGGGCTTCACGTGATAAGACGCGGCCGGCGGGAGGGCACCGCGCGAACTCCTGGGTGCAGATACTCCAACCACACTCCCCGGTTCGCGGCCAAAAAGGCCGGAAAGGCCTTGCCTGGCCCGTACGGCACCTTGGCGGCCTGCGACCAGCTTCGTCGACCGGAGCGTAGACTCCCCGGAAGTAGGTTGTGAAATATATTTCAGTATGTGAATTATATTGACAACGTGCGCCGAGGCTGTAATGTCCCGATCGTCGGCTTTCGGAGGAAGGTTGGCATCATCAAATCCATACGGCAGCGCTCGCTGAGCGCCTGCGACGGTCATTGAGGATGGCTTCGGCCAAGGGAGGAAACTTGCGCAAATTTCTGAGCACGCTCGCAATCGCGGCGGCTGCATCGACCTGCTTTGGGTCGATGCAGGTACGCGCCGAAACCCCAAACCCGTTCAAATGCGAGCCGGGTGAAAAATATGTCATGAACGTCATGGTCTCGGGCGTCGAATACTGGTTCCCGGTCTATGAAATGTTCAAGCAGGCCGGCCAGCAGTTCGGCTGCGAGACCGCCTATACGGGTACGCCGGAATACGACGTCAACAAGCAGATCGCGACCTTCGACCAAGCGCTGGCGCAGAAGCCGGCCGGCATATTGGTGCATCCGATGAACTCCGATCCGTTCATCGAGCCGATCAACCGCGCCATCGAACAGGGCACCGCGGTGGTGACCTTCGCCGCCGACTCGCCGAATTCCAAGCGCGTCTCCTACATCACCTCCGACAACAATGCCGAAGGCACCTATGCCGCCGACGCCGTTGCCAAGGCGATGGACGGCAAGGGCGAATATGCGGTGCTGGAGAATCCCGGCCAGGACAACCACGACAAGCGCGTCCACGCGTTCGTTGCCCGCATGGAAGCCAAATGGCCTGACATGAAGCTCGTCGGCCGCGCCGCTTCGAACCAGGATCCCACCAAGGCCTATCAGGCGGTTCTGAGCCTGGCGCAGGCGCATCCTGATCTTGGCGCCGTGTTCATGCCGGAGGCCAACTCGGCCATCGGCGCTGCCCAGGCCGCCAAGGAAGGCGGTGGCAAGATCCGCGTCATGCTCGCCGACGTCAATGCCAAGATCCTCGACATGATCAAGGCCGGCGAGATCTTCGGCTCGGTCAATCCAAACCAGGGCATGCAGGGCTATATGGGCTTCATGCTGTTGTGGATGGCCAAGCATCCCGGCCTGATCGATCCGATGAACGACGCCAAGCGTTCGGGTTTCAACCCGATGAGCGTGCCCTTCGTCGACAATGGCTTCTCCATTGTCTCCAAGGACAATGCGGACGACTTCTACTGGGACAAGTACCTCAAGCGTCGCGGTACCAAGGGCATCGAGGAATAGTCCCGATCTCGCCGCCCGGCCTCGGCATGGCCGGATTAACCGGGAAGGAGGCTTCGGCCTCCTTCCTCCCCCGCAGGTTCATCGCAGGAGCACGGCGTGACCCAGGCGCCCATTCTTGAAATCCGTGGCCTGTCCAAGGCATTCGGCCCGGTCAAGGCGCTGAGCGACGTACGGTTCGAGCTGCGGCGCGGCGAAATCCATGCACTGTGCGGAGAGAACGGCGCCGGCAAGTCGACGCTGATGAACATGATCGCCGGTGTATTGCAGCCCGACGAGGGCGACATCCTGATCGATGGTGAGCGCATTTCGATCCACTCGCCCGCAGCCGCGCAACGTCTCGGCATTGCGCTTGTCCACCAGGAGATCGCGCTCTGTCAGGACGCGACGGTTGCCGAAAACATCTACATGGCCGCGATCAACAGCCGGCGCGCGCCGCTGATGAATTTCCAAAAGCTCTATTCCGACGCCCAGAAGGTCATGGACCTGCTCGCGCCCATTCCGGTGCGCACCAGGGTCGCCGACCTCTCCATTTCCAACCAGCAGCTTGTCGAGATCGCCAAGGCGCTGACGCTCGACTGCAAGGTGTTGATGCTTGACGAGCCGACCGCGGCACTCACCGAAAGCGAAGCGCAACGCCTGTTCTCGATCGTGCGCGGGCTCAAGGAGCGGGGCATTTCGGTGGTCTATATCAGCCACCGCATGGCCGAGATATTCTCGCTGTGCGACCGCGTCACCGTCTTCCGCGACGGCCGGTACGTGGCGACCGATCAGGTCGCCGCCGTTTCACCTGACGATGTCGTGCGCAAGATGGTGGGCCGCGAAATCACCCAGCTCTATCCCGACAAGCTGGCGCCGCAACAGCCGGGGCGCCTGCTTCTCGCGGTCGAGGGGCTTTCCGATGGCCGCCGCTTCGCCGACGTCGATCTGCAGCTTCGCGCTGGCGAAATTCTCGGCATAGGCGGCCTCATCGGGGCCGGCCGCAGCGAGATCGCGCAAACGGTCTGTGGCCTCAGGCCAATGACGTCAGGAACCGTCGTGCTCGACGGAAAGCAGCTGCGGTTGCGCAGCTATGGCGATGCGGTCAAGGCGGGGCTGGTCTATCTCTCTGAGGACCGGAAAGGCTCCGGCGTGTTCCTCGATCTGCCGATCGCAGCGAACATCTCCGCGCTCGACCTCGGCCGGCTCACCGGGCCACTCGGCTTGCTCAATCGTAAGGCCGAGGATCGTCAGGCGAAGGAGTTGACCGGCAGGCTCGGCGTGCGCATGGCTGGCATTGAGGCCGCCGTCTCGACGCTGAGCGGCGGCAACCAGCAGAAGGTCGCCATCGCCAGGCAGCTGTCCGTCGATCCCAAGGTCATCATCATGGACGAGCCGACACGCGGCATCGA
>NZ_RZQY01001390.1:0-410 GCF_003998575.1 Mesorhizobium sp. M7A.F.Ca.CA.001.10.2.1
GTTCGGCGACCCACTACAAGGGGTTCGACCAGTTCGGCAGCGTCACCTTTCACCTGGGCGCAACACCCCTGGTGGACGCTTTGAAGGGCAGCGAATTCGATCTCGACTACATGCCCGCTCACGAGGCCGTCGAGAAGCTGCCTTTCACCATGGAAGGGCTGTCGCAATACAGGGCGATCATCCTGTCCGACATTGGCGCGAATTCACTCCTGCTCCACCCCGATGTCTGGCTGCACGGCAAAACGGTTCCCAACCGGCTCAAGCTCCTGCGCGACTGGACGCTGGCCGGCGGCGGCCTGATCATGATCGGCGGCTATTTCAGCTTCCAGGGCATTGACGGCAAGGCCCGCTGGCATCGCACGGCGGTCGAGGAGGCGCTGCCGGTGACCTGCCTTCCCAATGATGACCGG
>NZ_RZQY01001391.1:0-410 GCF_003998575.1 Mesorhizobium sp. M7A.F.Ca.CA.001.10.2.1
CATCGAAAAGCCGATGTTGTCGGACACGGTCATATGCGGGTAGAGGGCGTAGCTCTGGAAGACCATCGCGATGTCGCGGTCCTTGGGCGGCATGTCGACGACGTCGACACCGCCGATCCGAAGGCTGCCGCTGGTGACGTCCTCCAATCCCGCGATCATCCGCAGCGCGGTGGATTTGCCACAGCCGGACGGCCCGACGAGAATCAAGAACTCACCGTCCTTGACCGACAGGTTCAATTGGTCGATTGCGTGAAAATTGTTCCCGTATGTCTTGCAGATATTTTCAAGAACGACTTCTGCCATATTCCTCCCTCCACAAGTCTAAGCCACTGATTTTTATGATTGTCCTCGGCTTACGTTCACCTGCGAAATTTTTCCTCGGATAGCTAGGCTATGTTCCAGTATCGAGC
>NZ_RZQY01001392.1:0-410 GCF_003998575.1 Mesorhizobium sp. M7A.F.Ca.CA.001.10.2.1
TGAAAGTGAACTGAAAAACGCCCGTATGCCTCTGGCGGAACGGCTGGCTGCAATCGCCGGTGATTTGAGGTCCAAAGCGGGCAAGGCTGGCCGGGTCGTGAGCAAGAATGAGATCGATGCCATGTGGGGTGGCGGCCAGAATGACGCCTGACAGGTGCACAGGGGTTGTCACGTTGGAAGGCCTGCTGGCAGCTCGGATTTCGTCGTTCGTTTCGATGGATCATCGTAGACATTCGGGATTGACCGGAGCCTTCCCAACTTCGTCATCCACGGGCGGAGCAGGAGCGAAGCGACGTCGCGGAGACCCGAGGATCCATGCCGTGATCTTGGTCGAGGAATGCAGCGGAGCAGAATTCTGCACCGCAGCAGCGCTTTGAAGTCGCGGCATGGATCCTGGGGTCTGCGCCGCG
>NZ_RZQY01001393.1:0-410 GCF_003998575.1 Mesorhizobium sp. M7A.F.Ca.CA.001.10.2.1
GTGTTACTGAATCGTCATCTTTTGGTTTTAAGATAAATGGTTTCATCGTACCAAAGAATTCAACTTCAACTTCATCATTATCAATGGCTTTTAAAGCATCCATCATATATTTTGAGTTGAAAGAAATTTTAAGATTTCCACCTTCAACATCAGTTGCTGTCACTTCTTCTTTAACAGTACCGATTTCTGGAGATGTTGAAGACAATTCAACTAATTCGTTTCCAGTACTTAACTTGATAACATTATTGCCACCTTCTCTGGCTAATAATGATGCACGATCAATTGCGTGATAGAACTCACCGTTGTTAATACCTAACTTAATTTCATAGTTCTCAGGGAACAAACGAGTTGTATCAGGATAATGACCTTCAAGTAAACGAGAAATGAAATTGACATGTCCCACTCTGAAT
>NZ_RZQY01001394.1:0-410 GCF_003998575.1 Mesorhizobium sp. M7A.F.Ca.CA.001.10.2.1
ATATACATCGGTTCTATATTACCATAAGTTAAAATATCATTTTGATGTCTTAAATTTATTAATGCTTTATAAGTATGCAGAACGGATTCGGAATCTTTCATTGCTTGTTCAACATTAATCTTTTGATAATTATCGGCAGTAGCAATCCATGACTCTCCTGAAGTAAAACCTGCATTTTCTGAATCATCCCATTGCATTGGTGTTCGAGAATTATCGCGTGATTTTTGGTCTAATATTTCTAGAATGTGTTGTTCTGAATAACCTTGGCTCTTCAAATAATGAAAAGCATTCAAAGATTCTATATCTCTATATTCCTCTATTGATTTAAAATGAGGATTTATCATACCTATCTCTTCACCTTGATAGATGTAAGGTGTACCTTGCAACATATGTAGTGCAATGGCTAAAGT
>NZ_RZQY01001395.1:0-410 GCF_003998575.1 Mesorhizobium sp. M7A.F.Ca.CA.001.10.2.1
TCCTAAGTCGAATACTAATACTTTTTGATCTTGTTCAGTTTTATCTAAACCATAAGCTAATGCAGCAGCTGTTGGTTCATTGATAATACGTTCTACTTCTAAACCAGCAATTTTACCAGCATCTTTAGTTGCTTGACGTTCAGCGTCATTGAAGTATGCATGTACTGTGATAACAGCTTTATCTACTTTATCACCTAAATAGCTTTCAGCAGTGTTTTTTAAGTTTTGTAATACCATTGCTGAAATTTCTTGTGGTGTGTATGATTTACCTTCTATATCTACTTTGTAATCTGTACCCATATGACGTTTGATAGATTGTACAGTATTTGGATTAGTAATAGCTTGTCGTTTAGCTACTTCGCCGACTTGTGTTTCACCATTTTTAAAAGCCACAACAGATGGTGTTGTAC
>NZ_RZQY01001396.1:0-409 GCF_003998575.1 Mesorhizobium sp. M7A.F.Ca.CA.001.10.2.1
CCCATGATTCCGACAATAGTTAATAAACCTATAATGATAAATATGATAACAGTTACAACTTTAATTAATGCAAACCAGTATTCGCTTTCTCCGTATACTCTAACCGATAGTGAATTCAATGCAAAGATAATAACAAGGAATATACAACTCCAAATCCATGCTGGTACACCTTGCATTGGTGACCAATATTGAATCACTTGTGCTGCAATTGTAACGTCTGCAGCTACTGTAATAACCCAGTTAAACCAGTAATTCCAACCTAATGCGAATCCTAATGATGGATCAACAAAACGTGTTGCATATGTACTAAATGAACCAGAAACTGGTAAATATGTTGCCATTTCTCCTAATGATGTCATTAAGAAAAAGACCATGGCACCAATAATGGCGTATGCTAATAGTGCACCTA
>NZ_RZQY01001397.1:0-409 GCF_003998575.1 Mesorhizobium sp. M7A.F.Ca.CA.001.10.2.1
ATATTAAAGCAGTTGCAGGTTCAGGTAAAAATGGACGTATTACAAAAGAAGATGTTGATGCATACTTAAATGGTGGATCAGCTCAAACTACATCTAATGAAAGTGCAGCATCAGATGCTACTTCAGAAGATAGTAACGTTGCAACAACTCAAACAGTTCCAGAAGGCGATTTCCCAGAAACAACTGAAAAAATCCCAGCTATGCGTAAAGCAATTGCCAAAGCTATGGTTAATTCTAAACACACAGCGCCACATGTTACATTAATGGATGAAATTGATGTTCAACAATTATGGGATCACCGTAAGAAATTCAAAGAAGTTGCAGCTGAACAAGGAACAAAACTTACTTTCTTACCATATGTAGTGAAAGCACTTGTTTCTGCACTTAAAAAATACCCAGCACTTAATAC
>NZ_RZQY01001398.1:0-408 GCF_003998575.1 Mesorhizobium sp. M7A.F.Ca.CA.001.10.2.1
GAATGGTAATAACATTTCTACTGGGTGATTACCTGTGGAGAACATTTTGCCGTTTTCTAACAATACATATCGCTCTTCTGCGGCAATCATTAATACTTTCCATTTACCTCCAGTATAAGCATTTTTATGTTTGACACCATCAAAGTCTGTTTTAGGTGCTGTATATTGACTTAATGAATAAGGAGAAGGGAAAAATGCATTATCCTCCGCTTTATCAAGCGTTGGCACTTTACTTAATTCACTTGTGTCTTGAGTCATATTCAATTCCTTCTTTCGTAGGTTTGTAATGTTTATTACCTTGTAAGATACCTCATAAACATATACCAATAGCTACATGTCTCTCTTTTAATATAAAAAATGTACACTAAGACAGCATTATAAGGTCTAAGTGTACACTTTGAATTAGAT
>NZ_RZQY01001399.1:0-405 GCF_003998575.1 Mesorhizobium sp. M7A.F.Ca.CA.001.10.2.1
GTTACTGATAGCTAATGCCATTGCATGACCTGATGCTTCTGGAGAACCACCAAAAATTGCTACTGCTGCTGCAGCTGCCATTGCTGATGCAGAACCTACTTCTGCTTGGCAACCACCTGTTGCACCTGCAACACTAGCATTATTAGCAACTACTCTTCCGAATAATGCTGCTGTAAATAAGAAATCTACCATTTGATCTTCAGTAATATTATGCGTTTTTTCTAATTTAAATAGTACGCCTGGCATTGTACCCGACGATCCAGCTGTAGGTGTTGCACAAATGATACCCATTGCTGCATTGACTTCATTAGTTGCTACCGCACCTTTAACTGCTTCAATCATTTCATGACCTGATAGCGCATGATTATTTTCGTTATAATCACGTAGTTTTGCTGCGTCATGTCC
>NZ_RZQY01000139.1:0-11042 GCF_003998575.1 Mesorhizobium sp. M7A.F.Ca.CA.001.10.2.1
CATCCGTTGTGATCATTGGCGGCGGCGTCACAGGGCTGAGTGCTGGCTGGTGGCTAGCACAAACCGGCGTCGATGTTCTGGTTATAGAAAAGGGCATCGTTGGCTGGGAGGCTTCCGGCCGTAACGGAGGGGGCTGCGGACACGTTTTTTCGCCTCTTTACCCGGAGATGCTGCGGCTGTGGCCAATCATGGATGAACTGCTCGGTTATCCTACGGAGTTCTCTGCAAACCGCATCCACGTCGCCGTGACCGAGGAGCAATTGGCGGCCGCAACTCGCAGCGCCGCTGCGATGGAGCGCCATGGACACCGGTGCGAATTGCTCGACCGGACGCGGCTCCGAGAACTCGTTCCACTCGTCGGCGACAACGTTGCCGGTGCTCATTTCTATCACTTCGGGGGGCACGCCAACCCACACCGCACAGTCCAAGGCTACGCGTGGGCCATGCAGGACCACGGCGGCCAGCTCGTGCAGCACTGCGGGGTCACCGGGTTCCGCACCGAAGGCGAGCGGGTGGTAGGCGTAGACACGGAGCGCGGCCTATTTGGCTGCGATCAACTGGTCATTGCAGCCGGGCCATACACCGGGCGCTTCTCGGCGATGCTGGGGCAGGAGGTTCCTTTGGCAAGCGCGCGTGCCGAGATGATCGTTACCGAGCCGCTTCCCCTGATGGCTTATGGTGGCGTTGATGGTAACGATCTCCACGGCAGGCAGACGCTGCGCGGTAATCTGGCCTTTGGAGGCGGTCCACACGAATGGCTGGAACTAGCCGAGGGAGGCGTAATATCCAACCCCTCAACCCCCCTGATGGGTCATATAGGCCGCCGCTTGGTTGAAATGATGCCGAAGGCCGCGCATGCCCGCATTATTCGTTCTTGGGCCGGTGTGATCGAGAACACCCCCGACGGGCGCCCCGTGATCGACCGGCTCTCGACATTCTCCAACGTGGTTGTTGCCACGATGTCCAGCGTCGGCTTCGGCTTGTCGCCGTCAAGCGGGCGAGCAATCCGCGACGTAGTTGTCGACGGCGTCTGCAGCTTCGCAGACATTTCATCGTTTAGCTTGAAGCGTTTCGCCAGGCTCGAACCCAACTGGCGCCAACTGCAGGGCTGGGTTGCGATCCAATTCGGGGACGCTGCTTAGAAACATCGCGCTCAGCAGAAGCGCATCGCTGCGCGTTGCCGAAAGAAGCAGGCGGCATTGGTCATCAGTGATGCGCTTCGATTACTTGCACCCGATGTGCCCCCCTGAAATGTTCTCGCTTGAGGTTGGGTTGTCCCGTCGGCCGTGAACAATGAGAGGGATCAGGCTTCGAGCTCTTCGGCTGACTTTGTAAGGCTGCGATGAGAAGCCACAAAAATCCCTTCAGCCACCTGAGCAGGAGAGAGAAGTTATATCCGGCGGCGGCCAGGATGGCGTTGAGGGCGTCGCCCTGCTGGCCGGCGAGGTAGTTGCGGCCCATGCGGTGTTCGTTCTTGATGTGGCCCCGATGACGGGCTCGACCGCCGACCGCCGTCGCATCTGGCGCTTGATGGCTGGGGTGACGCGGCGTTTCTGGCCCGCGGTGAAGACCCTGAGCTTGTGGCTCTGGGGTGCGTTGTGGCCGCGATAGCCGGCGTCGGCGAGGATGCGGCCGATCTCGTTGCCGATGGTCTTTTCCATGTCGGGGATGACGCTTGCCAGCGTGTGGCCGTCATAGGGATTGCCGGGCAGTGCTTTTGCATGCAGGGCGAACTGGCCGCCCCTGGAGCGCTTCAGCGTGGTGGCCACCGACACCTTCACCCCGAACTCGTAGGGCGCATGCGCCTTGCCCTTGCCGATGCATTCCACCTCGTGTGCGTGCAGGCTGTAGATCTTGCGGCCGCGCTGGCGCTGGCGTTGCTCGAGAACGGTGGCGGCCTGGTAGAGCGGCCATTTGAACAGCGTCCAGCCCCTGATCGCCGGCGATCTGGCGACCAATGTCGCGAATGGTCCGGCCGAGATAGGTCTTGAGCTTGCGTAGCGCCTTGTTGGCCCGCTTGAACTGCTTGGCGTGGGCATAGCGCTGGTGGCTGATCAGCGCCAGCTTGCCGACCCGCACATAACTCTGGCGCAAATGGAGACCCGTCCTCTTGGCCAGCCGCACCAGCCGTTCGCGTGCCCGATGGATGAGCTTGGCGTCGGTCGGGAACATGACGTTCTTCGGCTGCACGGTGGTGTCGACGATCACCTGGCGCGTGTCGGCCGGTTTCATCGCCCCGGTCTTGACCGCGAGGCTGAGGCTCTCCTGCAACAGCACCATAATCCGCTCCTCGCCCATACGGCTGCGCCAACGCGTCATCGAGGAGCGGTCGAACGGCAGCGTATGGCAAAAGAACGTCTCGCCGGTGAGATACTGGAAATAAGGGTTCTCCACCCAGCGCTCGCACAGCACCTCATCCGACAGGTTGAAGGTGTGCTTGAGGATCGCCAGCCCCGCCATCAGCCGGGTCGGCAGCGGCGGCATGCCGGGGCCGTCCGAATAGACGGCGCCGAAACGCTCCTCCAGCACCGGCCAGTCGATCGCCTGCGCCAGCCGCACCAGCTCGTGCTTCATGTTGATGATTTGGTCGAGCCTGGAGCGGAACAGGTCCTGCTCTCCCGTCTCGCGCTTCTCGCGTGGCCTGGACATTCGCTGTCCCCTCGATTCGCCGCCGCCGAACCGAGTGAATCACGCTCCGCGCCACAAGGGAATCGCAAAACCGAATTGCAGGAAAACAGCCCCAATAAACCGCTAATCCTGCAATTCCAAAGCCGCTATCCGCCTCAATCAACAGGCCAGATCAATGGCTTGCGGATAGTTCACGGCCGACTCACTATTTCTATGCTGAACAGTCTCGCCTGAGTATATGTTTTAGCTAGTCGCTAATTAGACGGAATTCTGCCAGTCTGCATTCCCCCCTGATCTGATGTAGAGCAGCTTCCAAGTGGGAATTAGCCCCCCATCGACCGGATCGGGCGACACGAACATGCGCTGAAGGCTTGGCGGAACGGCTACTGGGACCATGATGCTACTCGAATGCAAGATAGTGTCAGAACGTCCCGGGAAGGCTGCAGGCAGGGGATGTCAGGTCAATCAGCCTATAGATATGATACCGCCCATTCGCTGAGACTTCACGATGGGCATAGGAGGTGGGAATTCTTGCCTTGAGATGGACGCGGCTGTCGGAGCAGGCGAGCACGGCAGCAGCGATGGCCTGAACCTTCGGGCCGCTGACAAAAACGTTCACCACCGCACGCGAGCCGAACCCGTCGAGATACGTCTCGAAAGCATCGAGGTGGGCCATCAGCCCGAAAGCCTGGATGTCGCGAACTTCGCCATCTTCGAGCCGGTGGGTTTCACGTACCTTGGCCACCTGTTGATCGAGCAAAGCATCGATATGCGCATTCTTGTCGCTTCTTGGGACGAGGAGCGAGATCCGTTCCGGACTGACGATATCGATCAATCCGTAGAATACGTCGGCATCTCCTCCGATCCCCACGAGCAGGACTTTCTCTTCGCCCATTCCTCCGCTGCCTTGAAGATGAGGGACGGTGACGTATCGGTCCAAGCCGCTGGAAAAATCCTCTTTGCCGATCGCGTTCCCGTAGATACCTTCGGCGTACCCGAATTCGAGAGACTGAATCGACATTTTCTTGAATGCCACCGCAATCAGCCATTGGATGTAGATTCGCGGCATCGTCGAGCACTCGACGAAAACCTTCCGCAGGCTTCCTTCGTATGAGCCACATGAAGCGGCCATCTGAGTGAGCAGGTGATCGAGGAGATTGATGTTCTTCTGATACTCGATGGAAGGCTCGAGGGTGATCACAGTCACTTCGACGCCCCATCGGGTACCCATAGCGATGAGCTTTCGCCGGTTTTCTTCGACGGCTGGGACGTTCGCTTCCTTCAGAGCAAAGTCCAGAACCACGATCTTGCCGACCTTCAGGTCAAGATGGTTTTCGAACGCGGCGAAACGCGTTTCCCATCCAAGCGCGACGATCGCGATATCTGCCTCCATCGTTTCGCAGGTACCTGCATCTCTCGCCTTCTCGGTGACGGCCAGATGGCCGAAGACTCGATACTCGACAGTTGAAGCGGTCATTCGAGATCGCTCTCGAAAAGCGAGTGCTGGAATTCGGTCTTGAGTGCGGGCCGCGCGACGAGCTCCTTAAACACCGAGTCGGCCCAGTCTTCTGGGAGCCGATGCCTGGTAAAAAGCAGGTCGACCATCCGCGCCGCAGGGATTGTGTTGATTTCGTACGGGCCGCGATAGGAGAACCCGAAGTAAGGTGCAAATCGCCGATGCAATCTGATCATCATCTCCTTCGATGCGGGGTCGGCGCGGTCCACCTCAAAGTTGCCGGCGGCGGAGACCTCCCGGATAAACCCATCCCTTTCCGCCCGACGCAGGACCTCGTCCAGTTTTCCGCTGGGTTGCTCCAGTCGGTTCACCAGCGAGCGCATTTCCTTTAGATCAACCCTGAAAATGCCTCTCTCTGTCGTTCCTAGAGCATTTTCTTCGGCAAACTCTGTCTGGAGGCGAGCGGTCAGGTAACCCAACGCCCGCACCATGCGCACGCTCTCTTCTTCGTACGGATGTGAAAGCGCCTGAAGTCCATCAAGCTTCCGTTGAGAGGCGGCGTTCACAGCCTGTCTCTGCTGTTCGAGATGAATCTGTAAATCCGAGTTGATGAATTCCACCAGTTTTCGTGGATCACTGGAACTCGGAACACTGCGGCGGAAGATCTCTCCCATTATATCAAGGAAATCGCGTATACAGACGTCGCTCAATGATGTGATGATCTGGTGCCCTACGTACGGGTAGTCATGCAGACGCAGCATCTGGCACGCTTTCAGAAAAGCCCATCCCTGTTTCCGGGCGATCGACCTCTTCAGATTTGAAGCATCCGCCTTGCTCATGGGCCGGCGCTTAATTTCCGGGTTCATGAGCGCGAGCGCCAGCCCTTCGGCATAAGGGCGCGCTTTTCGATCAAGAAGGAATTGCTGCTGATCCGCCGTCCTCAAATTCACGGAGAGGAATTCACGTGCTGCATCAGCAAGTGCCACAAGCTCTTCTCTGCCCTCGGAATGACCCGATATGATAACCCGCTCGATGATGTCATTGACGGAAAGCCGCCCCAGCCGGTTTTTGAGCGAAAACGCGCTGAGCGCATCGTTGCGCTCGAGATCACTCCGCAGATGGTCAGGAAGCGCATAGTACAGCCGAAGCGACGACACGTTCTCGCACAGCGTGGCGAACTCCCTCGGATCGACTGAATCAAGATTCTCGACGTCCCGGTCAGCATTCGAGAGCGACTGGCCGGGTATGATCGTCCGGATCGTGTCGTAGAGGCCGCCGATGTAGGCGAGGACCCATTTCACGTTGCCGCGCGTCTTTCTCACCAAGGTGTTCAGGAACTGCTGTTGGAGCGGTGTCAGTGCTTCACAGTCGTCAATCAGTATCTTGAAGAAGGGCGCCCTGTCACCGGCGAAAGATGGGCCATTTAAAAGTGGAGTGATCGCGGTCGCGACCTTGTTAATGATCGCGCCAGGGTCTGTTGCTCTGAAGCCGGTCGCTCCGGCATCGGCGGCAAAGAAGAACGCGTTGAAGCATTCGTCGACGTACCGGGTTATCCCACCCCGCAGCTCATCGATGCTGAAGAAGTCGAGACGGGCAGGTTGGGGTATGAAGTGCAGCACTTCGCGATGCAGTGCCAGGGCGACGTCCCTATCTTCGGAGGCCCGGTATTTCAAGTGGCCGTCGCGTCTGAGCTGGCCGATGCTCTCGAGCAGGCGTTCGACTATCTTCAGCTCCAGATAGTGAGAGAAGATTACGAATTGCCGCGGGATCACGGCGGCCGTGTCGAAGCGTATCCGCTCCGGAATGAGGTTCAGAACGGCGTTGTCGATTAGGGGCGAGAATGTCTCATTGAGCTGGAAGAAGACGCCATACCAAGCGAGCTTGCCGACTTGGTCCGAGAGACTTTTGTCTTCAAGAATATGGACTGTGGAAAGCGAGCGAAGAATGCTGGTCTTGCCGCTGCCTCTCGTCCCTGCGACGAAGACCGGCTTGGCGGCGGCAGAAATCAACGCCGACTTCTGACTGAACCACAGTATCGGGCGGCTTTCGTACTCGATCCTGTTGGGGCCGAACGGATTCTCCATCGCTATTCGTCCCTTACCTTAATGCGCCAAGCCGAGTTTGCCTTGGTGAGGCCGTCTATCTCGATGAAGCGCGCCGCTTGGAGCATCAGAAGAGAGTCTTCCAGATCTAGCCCGAGCTCGGCGGAGGCAGCAATCTCAGTGATCTCGTCCCAGAAGAGTAACCCATTCCCGCGCCTGGTGGCATGGTCGCGCAGTCGGCGCAGCAGGTCAAACGTGTCGTTGTTCAGAAAGGCCTTGCCGTTGGACATGGTCGAAATAAAGCAATGTTCGCCTTCCATGACCGTCCCGTCGGCGACATTGGTGCGGTAGGGTATAAGTCGGATGCCGACGAGCTCTCCCTGATCGGTCGTGAAGAAGACGAGCTCATTGAAACCTGACTGTATCTCTGGTGCTGAGATGCAGATCAATTTGCCGTCCGGAAACCTTGGATCGTTGACGATCTCGACCGGATCAGCATGTATGTGTCCATGCAGGTAGACGATAGGCTTGTTGCCCTGCAGCAGCTGAGTTCTGACAAATCCGCTGTTGAGCATCTCCGCGTATGGCGTAATGCGCGGAGTCTTTTGTGGCAGCAGATTGTGATGGCCGATTATGATGCCGTAACGCATGTCGGGCTGCTGGAGCAATTCCTGTAGGCCTGCAAGCATCTCACGCGAGATGTATGGCGTGTCCATCTGACCGTAATACTCGTCGTCGGACGCCTCCTTGTCTGGATCGCTGGGAGGTGTCGCGGGCGAATGTCCCGAGATGTCCGGCGAGCCGAGATCTACAGGCTCTGTAGAAGGACTGAGTGCCTCGAGACGATCACGAAGGAACGCGGGAAGGTTTTGAAGCTCCCAACTGCCTATCGCTGTGTTGACGAGGATGAAGTTTGCGCCTGCGGATCCTGTCGGAAGTCTGAAGTGCACGGGTTGGTCCACGGGAACGGTCTGCCAACCCAAGCGGGCGGCTAAACTCGCCATTTCGCTGAATTTCTCAGTCGGTCCAAGTTCGCGCGCGTCATCACGGTTCACATCGTGATTTCCCGGTACGAATATCAACGGAAGCGCCTTTGAACTGCGTCCCTGTGCGCGGCAGAGCAACGTGAAATGCTGGAATGCCGAAGCAATGAAGGTCTTGTCGCCACGGCTCGTGAAATCCCCCATGAAGGCGATCGAATCCAAGGGCTTCGAAGTCGTCAGCCGCCGAAGTTTCGTCAAGACGGCACGCAGCGAAGACGCGCGTAGCTTCTGCGTTATTTTCGGAGCGAACTTGCTATCCTTGGCATCGATGTTGCTAGAGGAAGGATGCCAGTCCGGATAGTGAATATCGCCTACTTGAAGGATTCGCACCCGCCGCATAACTCGCCCCCCTGCCGAGAGCCATAGACTAATCCGTTCGCTTTTGCCAAGCGCGAACGATCATCCGCAGTGTCCTTAACGAGGTAGCCTGCACTTTTCGAGAATTGCCACGGCGGCTATTTTTCGGCTGTGAAGCACACGAGACCCGTGACGTGAGACCCAGTTGCTCAATGCCCAGTTGCTCAATGAGCTTTCTTACGAATAAGGGAGAATTTCCGCGGCCGGACTATCTCTGAGCGAGCGTGCATGACTGCCAACGGAAGGTCTTGCACGCACCCTTGCGATCTTGAGCAATGGTCGCCATGACTTTCTTCTTGCAGGCTTTTGAGTGGCCCAGCCTGCGATCACCAGACCCCACCGATTCTAAAGAGCGTGGCAGATGGGATAGTCGAGGTTGCCCGTGCACAGTCACGCTCAGGGCTTGCGCCGCCCAGAGGACACGCTGAAAAGGCAGATTGGGGCGCAAGCACGCCATTCACGAGAGGTTCGACATGAAGACCATGCAAGAAAAAGACATTCCGGCATTCGTACAAGCAGTTGTGGACGCCGGCTGCAAAATTTGCGCGATTGGCAACTTGGGATACGTCTTTGGCGATGCTGATTTCACGCCAGCGCAACGGAGGGCCGTCGAGCCACAGCTGCGTAGGATTGCTGAAATCTACGGCGAACGCGATCATCTCATGAACGAGATAGCTGTATATCTGCGGTCGATCGGACGCCATGTCGAGGTTGAGCCGAAGACAGGTATTTCCTGATGGCCGTGATCGCGAGAAGCCGTCTTCCAACCTCTGAATCCTAAAGGAGGTGACCCCCAAGGCCGTTCGTCACCTTCGACCAGAATAACCACATCCGTGACCGCCTGAGCTACTTGGTCGATACGCGCACATGGCCAATACAGTTTCTCCATCCTTCACGAAGCGAATGAGGCTTTGGCCATTCAGCCCCGGTCTACGGGGCGTGACTTGTCCCCGATGCATGCGCGAGCTCTCCGCCCGGCTGGCCGCCGGTCGTCGCCACCGGCCGAAGGCGCCCGAATGCGCTTGACAAGATAGCGTCAGCCCGTTCAACCTAAGGCATTCACCAGGGGAGTCCCGGCAAGGGGCTGAGATACTGCTGGCTTTCGCGGCGCAGTGACCCGTTGAACCTGATCCAGTTCATACTGGCGTAGGGACGGTGCAAGCGCTTTGCGGGAGTTTACGCCCGAGGTCCTGTTGCAGCAGGTCTACAGAAGCGTCTTTTCATCCTTCCGGCACAGAACTGGGTCTCCAATGCATGAGCAAAGGAGCCTCACGATGAATGCCCTCACCCCCGCCGTATCGACGGGACCACTGCCCGCCTCGCGGAAAATCCACAAGCCCGGCGTCCTCTACCCGCAGATCAGGGTGCCGATGCGCGAGATTTCCGTCCATCCGACGGCCGGCGAACCGCCCGTCACCGTCTACGATCCGTCCGGCCCCTACACCGATCCATCAGTCGAAACCAGCATCGAAAAAGGCCTTGCCCGGCTTCGCCACGAATGGGTCACGGCGCGTGGCGATGTCGAAGCCTATGACGGCCGCCACGTCCGGCCGGAAGACAATGGATTCGCCACCGGCGAGCGCCTGACACCGGAATTTCCGATACGCAATCGGCCGCTCAAGGCCAAGCAGGGCAAGGCGGTGACCCAACTTGCCTATGCGCGCGCCGGCATCATCACGCCAGAAATGGAGTTCGTAGCCATCCGCGAGAATCTCGGCCGCGAGGTGATGCGCGGCAAGCTGCAACGCGACGGCGAAGCCTTCGGCGCGGCGATCCCAGATTTCGTCACACCCGAATTCGTGCGCGACGAGGTGGCGCGCGGGCGCGCAATCATTCCCGCCAACATCAATCATCCCGAGAGCGAGCCGATGATCATCGGTCGCAATTTTCTGGTCAAGATCAACGCCAACATCGGTAACTCGGCTGTCACATCGTCGATGGCCGAAGAGGTCGAAAAAATGGTCTGGGCTATCCGCTGGGGCGCGGACACGGTGATGGACCTGTCGACCGGCCGCAACATCCACAACATCCGCGACTGGATCGTGCGCAATGCGCCGGTGCCGATCGGTACGGTGCCGCTCTATCAGGCGCTGGAAAAGGTCAACGGCATCGCCGAGGATCTGAACTGGGAGGTCTACCGCGACACGCTGATCGAGCAGGCCGAGCAAGGCGTCGACTATTTCACCATCCACGCCGGCGTGCGGCTGCACTACATCCCGCTGACCGTCGACCGGGTCACGGGCATCGTCTCGCGCGGCGGCTCGATCATGGCCAAATGGTGCCTGCACCATCACCGGGAGAGCTTCCTCTACGAGCATTTCGAGGAGATCTGCGACATCGCCAGAGCCTATGACGTCTCCTTCTCGCTCGGCGACGGCCTTCGTCCCGGTTCAATCGCCGATGCGAACGACGCGGCGCAATTCGCCGAACTGGAAACACTTGGAGAACTCACCAAGATTGCCTGGGCAAAGGACTGCCAGGTGATGATCGAAGGCCCGGGCCATGTCCCCATGCACAAGATCAAGCAGAACATGGACAAGCAGCTCGCAGTGTGCGGTGAGGCGCCGTTCTACACGTTGGGGCCGCTGACGACCGACATCGCGCCGGGCTATGACCACATCACCTCAGGGATAGGTGCCGCCATGATAGGCTGGTTCGGCACCGCAATGCTTTGCTACGTCACGCCGAAAGAGCATCTCGGCCTTCCCGACCGCAACGACGTCAAGATTGGCGTGATCACCTACAAGATAGCCGCCCATGCAGCCGATCTGGCGAAGGGCCATCCGGCAGCGAAAACCAGGGATGATGCCCTTTCGCGCGCGCGCTTCGAGTTCCGCTGGGAGGACCAGTTCAACCTGTCGCTCGACCCCGAAACCGCACGGTCCTTCCACGACCAGACCTTGCCCAAGGAGGCGCACAAGCTGGCACATTTTTGTTCGATGTGCGGGCCGAAATTCTGCTCCATGCGCATTTCCCACGACATCCGTGCCGAGGCCCAGAAGGAAGGCATGGCGGCAATGGCGGCAAAATACCGGGAGGGCGGCGATCTCTACATGCAGGCGGACGAGACTGGCGTACCGGTCGTGCCAGAGGCTCCCAAACCATCATGAGGGTGCTCGTCAAAGGGGCCGGCGTTGCCGGCCTCACCGTCGCTTTCGAACTCGCCGCCCGCGGCGCGACGGTCACCGTCGCCGAGATGCGGCATGGCCTTGGTGGCAACGCGTCGTGGTTCGCCGGCGGCATGCTGGCGCCATGGTGCGAGCGCGAAAGCGCGGAGCAGCCGGTGCTGGATCTCGGACGCGATGCTGCCGACTGGTGGGATGCGGTGCTGTCGGGTCAGGTGACACGGGCCGGGACATTGGTCGTGGCCGCGCCGCGTGATGCCGGTGAGCTTGACCGGTTCGCCAGTCGCACGTCAGGGCATCGGCGCGTCGATGAAAACGAAATTGCGCTCCTGGAACCCGACCTCGCCGGCCGCTTCCGGCGTGGATTGCTCTTCCCCGACGAGGCTCACCT
>NZ_RZQY01000013.1:0-26275 GCF_003998575.1 Mesorhizobium sp. M7A.F.Ca.CA.001.10.2.1
CGCCGACGTGCAGGTTGGTGGCTCGAAGCCCTCGCGGACTGAACCGACGCGCGGCAGCGGGATGGGGTGCACGGCGACACGATTGCCAAGAGGCTGCTGGGCTCGGCCGGCCACTTCTCTCTTGAACTGAAAAGAGGCATTTCCAATATCCTCTCTGTGCCGAGAAGGCGTCACGCGGACCGGCATGCTTTTGCCGAGGAAAATCCTGCGTCACCCGAAGAGGCACAAGCGTCGCTTTAGGCTGGAAGGGAGGTCACGATGGAAAGCGCTACGTTCAAACAGCCGATTTTTGTACGAGATGACAGTCTCGTCCTCAGAAAAATCGGTTGCGTCATGGATGCCATAGAATTTCTGGAAGAATGGCCGGTCGAAAGGCGCGGCCTTCTCCACGGGGCGGCGTGTGATACATGCTACTCGGCATATGATGGTCGCAAGTCTGTCGAGGCCGCGCACAAGACGTTTGTGACCTGGGCACGCAGGGTGGGTGTGATCGAAGACATTCCCGTGGCGCCGCCTTGGATGACAGGGCCGAAGATTGGCGGTGCAGACGAACTTATAGAAAGTGACCGTTAAACGCCCTGCGGCGGCAATCATGCGTTGACTTCGGCGCTATCGAAAGCCTAAGTCCCGGCTCCGCCCTCACGTCCAAGGCATTTTAACCCACCGAGGTTTCTAAATGGGCGAAAAATACACCAAAGCGCGTGAGCACTTTTTTGCGGCCGTTCGCGCGTTAGCGGCCTCTTCCGACAGCATTCAAACGCGGCTGATAGACGCCAACGTAAATATTTTGAACGTCACGATCGATGAATTCGACGGCGACCGAGAGCTCAAATTCAAGTTTGCGAAATTGTTAGACCTTCTGGCCGTCGATCAGGACGATATGGAGACTGTCGCTCTTGAGACCGCCGCGCATATGACTGATTTTGAAGCGACTAAGGTCGCGGATCTGATTTGCGATTTTTACTATGAGATCACCTAGCTCCGCGCGAGTTCACCCGCCGCGCGGCATGCGCCAGATGCCTGACTGACAGGCCGTGACCAGCGATCCCACGCGGCCGCTGCCGTACTGGTGCCACCCGAAGCCAAGCCCATGAGCTCCAGCGGGTACCCTCGGCGCTGGCTGCCTTCACTCCTGCATCATCCTTTAGCTTGCCGACAGGAATAGTTAGTGGGGAGCGACAAAGAGATGGCCGGTCGCGCGTGATGGCGCGGCTCGGCCTGAGAAGTAATTGGATCGGGCGGCCGAAGGACATCCCCCCTGCCATCGCTTTCGGCCGCAAGCGACTTCTCGGCGCCCGCAAACTGCCTGCGCTTGTCGGCCAGTTCAGCAGTGAATGCGAAGCTTTTGCCACCACGAGATTGGTAGATCCCATGCTCAAGTGCAGAGACCAGCTTTGCAATAGCGAAAGCCCGGCATCCTGGCGAACAACGGCACCCTTCAATCACGGCCGGGTAGGTTGAGCTCTATCCAGGCTGGCGCATGATCACTCGGTTTTTCCCAGCCGCGCAAATCAGCGTCCACGCCGGCATCACGTAATCTGGACGAAAGTGACGGGCTGACGAGGAGATGGTCCATGCGCAGGCCGGAGCTCCTGTCGAAACCGCCACGATACGAAAAGTTCCAATACGTATAGATGCCCTTCTCCGGATGGATACGGCGGACAGCATCGATCCAGCCATAACCAAGCATTTCGGCGTAAGCTTGCCGGCTCTCCGGAAAGTAGACCGCATCGCCTAGCCAACGTCCTGGCACCGCGGCATCGATCGGCGTTGGCACGACATTATAGTCGCCGCACAGAACGCTCGGGGAGCCTTCCCTGAGCAGTACCTGGCTGTAGCTGATCAGACGATCGAACCATCGGAGCTTGTAGTCGAATTTCGGGCCAGGCGCTGGATTGCCGTTGGGCAGGTACAGACAGCCGATCACGATCCCATCCACCTCCGCCTCGATATACCGGCTGTGAGTATCGTCAGGATCACCCGGGAGGCCACGCCGACGCTCCAGCGGCTCTTTCCCTCGGGCGAGTACAGCTACACCGTTATAAGACTTCTGCCCATGCCAGACGGCACCGTAACCGGCGTTCCTGATGGCTTCGGCGGGAAATTTCTCATCCGAGGTCTTCAACTCCTGAAGGCAGACGATGTCATAGTTGGTCTGACCTAGCCATCTGATGAGCACCGGCAGGCGACCGTTCACGCCATTCAAATTGAAGGTCGCGATGCGTGTCATTGCATTATGCCGGCGGCGGGGTTGTCAGTCTTGCAGGCAGCCTCGCCAATAACCGCCGCTCCTTTTCTATACCGGCGCAAATCTCGCGCCTGGGCTGGCGACCGATGTGTCTCGATGCCATGTTTTACCTCCTGCGCCCTCCCCTCTTCTGGCACGCGACCGATCCTTTGGGGAGGCTCGCCCGCAGCCGCTCTCTCGTTCGATTTAGACGGTGTTGTCCTCTCAGCTCCTTAACCGCGGTACGGGGGGAAAGTTTCACTACAGCTTTGGCATTTCGCGTGGGTTCAGGGGTCCGGAGGCTTGCTAGGCAGATGAACTTTTAGGGCCGTCACTGCGTTGCCTGCGACAAAACGCGAACGATGCATTGTGATGGATTACAACCCACGTCCCGGGCCGCAGAAGCAGGAGGCAAGTGGCGCCGAAGCCCGCTTTTCCTTCGATCGAATGGCGGTCGAGCGGTTTCAGCAGGCTTTTCCGCGCGCGAGATGGAGTGACGAGCGCAAGAGCTGGTTCGTGCCCGGCACAACGGCAGCCCGGCGGATTGACCGGTGGCTAGCGCAAGAGGCAGCGCTACGACGCCCGACGACGACAGCAAGGGACGAGATGCCTTCGCCTTCGATCCAATATCGAGCCAATATCTGGACATCGCGGACGACCTGCGCATTCGTACGCCCTACTCGAGGACAGTGCTTGAAGAGTTGCGTGCCGTCCCGTGGTCGAGTTGGGACGACGAATTGCGGGCCTGGAGAGTTCCATTTCGCTCATATGACGAGCTCCGGCGCCGGTGGCCAAGCATCGAAAAAGCTGCTCGCCATGCCGAGCCGGAGGAAAGAAAACGGCGACGTGTGGACGCCAGAAATACTGAAGGCTACAGAGCCTCGCGCCAACTGGCTGCTGAACGCCGGCGTCACCGCTACCCGTTGCCAACTCACGATCAACCTCACCTGGGTCGCGCTGTCGCAACCGAGCTCTACGGGGTCGTCGTCTTCACCGACATTTCCGGTGAAGTGGTCGCGCCATCAGACGCAACTTCCCTTTATCCTCACGCAATGGCTTCGAACGGCGAATTCGTTTGGGGCAGATGGCGCTCCGCTACACTGGGCGAACTTGTAAGGACATGGCCCGCAAGGGTGGCCGCTGGCCCGACCGAACGCCTGAGGGGTTGGTGGTGGCCAACACTTGCCGAGCTTAGAGTTGCCCGTCGAAAAGCCCGCAGTCGAGAGCGTATTGGGCGAAGTCGCAGCCGGCAGATGTGACGCTCGCATCCGGCCGTGCGGCTGGCACGAAGGTCGCTAATCGGGCTCTCCGTCGAGCGGACCTCAGGCACGTTTACGGCAGCACGAGGTCGTAGCGTTGAATGATGGGCGTGTGTTTCGGCAGAGAATTCAGCCCCCCGCTCAAGCGTCAGCTTCGCCAGTTTCACTCCGGCCGAGCTATTCCCGAAGGAACGGGGCGCCATGAAAGCCGTTGGATGCTTTTCAGCGAGAAGTCGTCATGCACCTCTTCCAAATCCTGCTTCCGCGCGCGGACAATGACGGCCGGCCATTTGAGCGGGAAGCTTTCGATCGGGTCAAGGAAGAGCTGGCTGCCCGGTTCGATGGCGTGACTGCCTACCTTCAGGCGCCAGCGGAGGGGTTGTGGCAAAAGGGTGCCGACTCCGCCATCGACGAAATTGTCATCTTCGAGGTCATGGCGGAAGAAGTCGACTTGTCCGATTGGTGCGCCCGCCGCTCCGAACTGGAGCGCCGTTTCCGGCAAGACAGGGTAATCATCCGTTACATGCCGATGGCATTGGTCTAGCGCGACACCGTCGTCGCGTTCGCGATCCTCGTGTTCAGCGAGATATTTTGAACGATGAAGAGTGTCCAGGTGGGAAAAGCGCCCCGCCCGGTTGAAATGTTGGTGTTCATGACCGGACCGGGAGTTTCAGTCTGCGCCGCTGTGGGATTGTGCGTGTGATCTCTTGGACCAATCTGAGGCGGTTCCGGTCCGGGCCGACAAAGGACGGATAGCGGGACCATTGAGAACGGCTCCATCCGGCGCGAACTGGGAGCCATGGCAGGGGCAGTCCCAGCACTGCTCGGTCGAATTCCAATGGACGATGCAGCCGAGATGCGTGCAACTGGCGGAATGCATGTGCGTTCCACCGTTTTGGTCACGGCACACGGCGAGTTTGCTCAAACCGTCGCGGAGAATACCGCCCTGACCGGGTTCCAGATCGGCGGCTGATTTGATCTCGCCGGGCAACAGATACTCCGCGAAATTCTTCAACGCCGTCAGGTTCTCGCTAACGTAGTTCACCAATGCCAAGGGAGGCTTGCGATCGGGGGCATAAACCTCCTCCCACACACTGGATCCACCGACGACAAGGTCCCGGATGAGCAGGCCAGCCAACGCTCCGTGGGTGATTCCTTGTCCTGAATCCCCGGTAGCGATAAAGACGTTCTTGCTGCCAGGATTACGGCCGATGAAGCCGCAATAATCGATCGTGTCGAGAACCTGGCCAGACCAACGCGCTGCTTCCTGGCCCAGTTCCGGAACAAGGGCCCGGATCCAGGCGTCCAATGCATCGAAACGCGCCGAGCCGTCATCGGCTTCACCAGATTTATGATCACGACCGCCCGCAATTAGATAGTCGATGTCACCCTCCCCAGGTTGGAGACGAACGTAGTAATAGGGATCGTCCATATCCCAATAGAGCGCGTCCGGAAGAGTTGCTTTGGGCAGCTCGAATGCCATCGCATAGGTCCGATAGGGCGCCATCTTGCTGTGGATCGCCACCACCGTATTGACCGGCGAGTTTGTGGCAAACACGGCGTTGTCGGCGGTGATGGTTGCGCCCCCTTCCACGCGAAGGCGGATCTGTTCACCCTCCTCGATCTCGGTCACGGCACTTTCGGCAAAAGCCTTGCCTCCGCGCTCCCCGAAATCGTCAAGCAGGGCACGAAGATATTTCAGTGGGTGAAACGTGGCCTGATCGGGATAGCGTAGCACCGGCGCCGCTTCATGGCCTTTCAGCGGAACGCCGCGGCCGTGTTCCGCGACTGCGCCGACCTTGCCGGCCGCTTCATACTCTTCATCACATTGCTTGGTGGCTTCTTTTTCGTCCATCCAGGCTGCGGGAAAAAGAAATCCGTCGAGCCGACGAAAGTCGCAGTCTATTTCAAGATCGCTGACGTGTTCCTCGATCCGGTCGACAGCGGCTTGCTGGCTCTCTTGAAAACCTCGAGCGAGATCCTCGCCGCGGATTTTGACGAGTTCGCTTAGGCCGTCGTCGCAGATCGGGGCCAAGTGGGCGGTCGTGCGGCAAGTCATCCCACCGAGCAGCCGCCCCCTGTCGACCAGCACCACTGACTGTCCCGCCAGCGCAAGTTCGTAGGCAATAGAAACGCCGGCCATGCCAGCCCCCACCACCGCCACGTCGCATAGCACATCCTGTTCCAGTTGCGGGGCCGAGGGCAACTCCGTGTCCTTCATCCAAAGAGATTTCGTGGCTTCGTCACTGACGTTCATCGCTGCCTCCAACCTGGCTGCGCGTCTAACGGTCGGAACTGCATTTTGATCCGAAATGCGCAGACGAATCCAAATTGTTTGCTCCCTTGCGCGGAAATGGGACTACCAAGGGGTAGACCGTCGCAGATCGTGATTGACCGCGGGGCACTTCAGGAGATCATCAAGGGTGAAGGCGACTGGAACCGCGCGCGCCTCTCCACGCTCTGGGGTAAGGAAAAACGGAACAAGTTATTGACCTTCTGGACCGGGAGCGGCTCTTTGCCGAGACCAGCAACTAGGTCACCAAGAATTCATACACTGCATCAAGGCAAGCGGCGCAGAAGACCCTCACGGGAGATGGTGGCGACGGGTTTGGAATTCCACAGGCTCCTGCTCGACCTTGAATCTGCTTTGCAGGACGCTGGCTTTCTCGTCGTAGGAGTGCCGAGTGCCGAAGCCGCCGTAAAGGCGTTTGATGAGGGTCCAAACAAGTTCGCCGGCCTCCTTACGGACATCCGTCTCGGCTCTCGAGAATCTGGGTGGGAAGTAGCCGGGCACGTCAGGCGAGCCAACCCAACCCTACCTGTGGTCTACATCAGCGGCGATGGTGCGTTTTCCTGGGGGTCTGAAGGCGTCCCAGACAGCGTGATGATTGTCAAGCCGTTCTTCCCCCCCGCAGATCATTACGGCGCTGTGCACACTGCTCAATCAGCAACACCCAACAGTGCGCCGAACGGAGGCGAGCCCTCTCAGTAGAGCAAGTCGGCGTACTGAAACGCGAACACTGTCCCGCTGGTCTCATCGGTCACCTCAAGGAAGTAGTCCCCCGTCCGGTGAAGTGTCAAAGGTCGACCAGTTGCGCCTTCGGCTGCACGGAAAGAGGTCGGCGCTTCTGCGCGATACTCGGCTATCACCCGCCCCGCAAGAAGCTCCCGTATTTGATACGCCACGGCGAGCCCCAAGGGTCCGAATCATCCATTAGAGAAATCTAACATTTCCCTTTTGGCGAGGCGGGGTGTACTTTAGTTACCGCGGGGTGATCCTAGGGACCTACACTGCCCGCTGCCGAGAGGCGGCGGGCTTTTTTGATAGCCAGGAACCGAATGGCGCAAGTTGGATGCCATCAGCATTCCATCCGTGGAGGCATTGGGGCGCGGACTTTCAGATTACGCGATGGTGGAGTGGATGCGGTAGCCCGCCTGAGCCAGTCGCGTCCGAGTGATGCCCCCATCTCTCGTCCGCACCGCATCCAAAAATCTTGTAGCATCCTTGGCGCAGTCCGCATCGAGCCAAGCAACGTTTCATTATTGACAAAGATCGGGCCGTGACAAAAAGGAAACTCGTTGGGGCAGCACCCGTCCCCCAAATGGCCTGCCTCTCCAGGAGCCCGCTGCCGAAAGGTGGCGGGCTTTTTTGTGCGCTAGTCCTGATATGACGAGGCAGGTTCGAAAGCGGCAGCGTCCCCCCGCTGCCTGTCGAGGCCCCCAAGCCTCGGCCGGGTCCGCCTCGGCGCCCCAGTAGGGGCCGACCCACTGAAGTTCAAGTTCGGAGATCAAGGGAACCTGCTTCTGAAATCGAAGTTCAGTCCATAGCTTGGTTTACAGCCGAGCAGTCTCGAGGCAGGGCCCGTCATTGCTGATCGGTGGCGGTCCTTTGCCGTGCGCAGATGGTTGTTCGGGCAGGCACGCGTGTAGCACCGACGAACCTCCAATGCAGAAGCGCAAAGGTCTGACCCGTGAAACAACACAGCCTTTTCGACATTTGGAATGTGACCGTCGATCATCGTCCCTTCATCGTCGGTTGGTTGATTACCCGCCACGGCTCGCTTGGCGTGGCGGGTACTCTTCTGTGGAGGGTGCATGCGGCTTGGTCATATCATCGCGAATGCGTTCGCAGCGGGGTTGATCATCGTTCTCGTAGCAGGCGTTTTCCTACTCTTCGGGAAGCCGCTCTGGCCTGAACGACACGTCCGGATGGTAATCATCCCGCCCGCCCATCGAATGCCCACCTCCGCCGTCAACAATACGGGACCTGACCTGCCAACCAAATTTGATTTGAGCATCGTGCGGCCGAGGCCGCTTGCCAAAGAACGGTCATGAGTTCGGCGACATCATTGCCGATCAGAAACCAGGTCTGCATACGGATTGCCCGCCGACGGGCAGAGAACGCGATCATTGCGGGTATCTCGCTGGATCGGCTTGCCTCAATGGACAGGCTGTTGGAGGTTGATCCGTCGAATCGGCCAAACCCGCTTTCATTGGCTGCGCTCGGCGCCGGAAGCACCTGGTGCGTCGAACCTAGTCCGGGCTGACAGAACGAATCGCCTTCCTGCGCACGCTGGAGATCGATCCGAGATTGCAGATGCGGGTTGGCGCGAGTGTCGTGGCGGCAGAAGCCATTTGCGAAAAGTTGACCACCACAACGCGTGACTTGTCCCTTTTGCAGGTCAAAACCGCCGATGATGCGACGCGGGACAGGACGCTCTTTCATTATCGAACACCTTCGCCTTGAATTTGGGCCCATGCTGAGGAGTGCGAAATGGGTCGATCGAATGAAGAGGTACTGAAGCGTACAATCCGGAGACACCAATTGCGTGAAATGGTGCCCCTTGCAGACAGCACGATCTACGAAATGGAACAGCGGGGCGAATTTCCGCGACGCTTCGCGTTGACCGCCCGATGCGTGGTTTGGGACCTCGGCGAGGTTCAGGCATGGCTTTCGGCCCGCCGCTCGAAACCTATCCTCCGCGCACCAAATCCCGACGTGAAACAACGCCGAGCCCGTCCTGTCAAAGGCCTGGATCACGCGGCAAGAACGGCATAGCGCGATCTGGATGGTTAGCGCCGATACTAAGACTGAAACAGGAGGCTTGTTCAACTGGACGATCTCGAGGCCGGACAATCCGCCACCGTCCTGCGCACGAGGAATGATTATGTCCTAGGAACGAAGGATATATGGGATCCATCGCGTCCACTCGACAATGTCCATTGCTCCTATTATCTCACCTACAATCCCGACCTTGGATCGTGCTTGTTCGGCAGCTACCGGCTTCTGCCGCAAGGTGGCCTCCTGAACCAACGCCAGGATCTGAGTTTGCAAGATACCGTCGGCAGCGTGACGGAGGGCGTCCGCGACATCTATGTTTTCCCGCTCGGCGGCGGCAGATTCGGGATCGAAGCGGTACGCGTGCTTGCCGACGACCTGGTCAGCACGCACCAACCCGAATCCTATGCACAGTCCGGACGAGCTGCCCGCAAGCTACTGCGGCAATGGAGCCTCGCATAAGGCCTCTGATCTTCGTCGGTCCAAGCCTGTATCGCGCTCGCTGGTGTGCAAGGTGGGCAGGCGTTTGACATTGCGCCACCGGCCCGGTGCGGCGATGTCATGCGCGCGGTGCTCGAGGGGCGCAAGGTCATCGGGTTGATCGACGGCCTATTCGAATCGGGACCTGCAGTATGGCACAAGGAAATTCTGTTCGCGCTTGACGCCGGCTGCCGCCTACTCGGTGCGGCGAGCATGGGTGCCCTCAGAGCAGCTGAATGCTGGCAGTTCGGGATGATCGGCATCGGAAAGTCTTCGAGGATTATCTCACAGGACGCCGCAGTGCCGATGCCGATGTCGCCATGATTCATGGTCCGGCAGAGATTGGCTATCTGCCGCTGACGGTTCCGCTCGTCGATGTGGCCGACGTTCTGCAGCGAATGGTTGCGGCGGACATTCTGGACGGCTCGCTCGCCCGCCGTCATGGCTGTAGCCGGCAAGACCCATTTCAAGTCGCGGACCTGGAAACAGGTATTGGACGAAGCAGGCATGCATAAAGGGCTTCAGGAGGCCGCGCTTCGCTGGATCGCCGCAAGCGGACCCGCAGTGAAAACCCGCGATGCCCTTTTGCTGATCGACAGGCTCGGCGAAACATCTTCATGCAATATCGCTACAGGGACTTTCCTTCACACACCGTTTCGGCCCGGTTGCTCAAGCTTGTCAGGAACTGAATGCTGATGCGTTGGAGAACCGTCGCAGCCTCTGGGGCGTTGCTGATCGTCGCTTACGTCTCGACCCTATTGATGGCGGCCGATGAAGGATCAGGAAGCCTCTCTTCGTTGGCCATGTCATGTGATCTCGTCGCCGCGTATGGCGGCATTTTCGAAGTGCCCTCAGGAGTAGAGGTCAACGTCACCGACAAGAATCGCGGGGAGCTGCTGGAACGCGCTCGCGGTTGCGTCGAAGGGCTGCTCGTTGAAGAAGCGTCTGACCGATACAGGCAGATGATCGATACGCTCAAGGGACCAGTCGTTTCGCGGGCGCAGCAGGCAGAAAGAAGCTTTGTGCAGATCGAACTTGCAGCGGCTCTGGCGAACACCGATGCTGCCATACAGCAGCGAGATGTTGCTCGCCGGCTCGTCAGCAAATGGCAAAAGGCCAAAGACATCATCGAGCGACAAGGTGCCGGCCCCGCGCTCACGGAGAGTGGCTGGCCCGCAGTGGGCGAGGCGAAATTCCGCGACGACGTTCCAGCATACCTGAAGGCGTGTCGCGATGCGGGAGTACCCGTGCCCGGCTCATTCGCGGCGGACAAGCGCTGGGTCCATAGGGAGGACCTCGGTTCCGAAACACATAGGTATTTCTTCCCTTCAGATTGGACTGACGCCGAGGTGTGGACCTATAGGGATGATATCTCCGGCGGTTTCTGCGTAGCGCTCGTCAGGCGCAAACCCGGTTGGCCTGTGCAATATGTCGGCACGATCTGTGCAGACAAGCTGCAAAAGAAGGCGTGTTTATTCGACAACATTGTCTACGAAGGTTCCGGCACGAGCCGCATCACCTGGGATGATTTCAAGACGCGGGATTTCGGTGAACTGGTGCATCCCAAAGACGGTGAAGATCGTTGCAACGTCTGCCGCCTCGGCAATAACCCGTTCATTGTGCACCCGAAGACGATGCTTAGTCAGACCATCAAGTCAATGTACGCGGAGGACGTGCCGAAGTCGCAAACGTTTGAGTTTGTCGGTCTTGGGGACGAACCCGAGCCTTGGTCTAATTTTGGCCCGATCGTTCCCCCAGACGCAGGTGGGTGTTTCAGGTGCCACGGCCTGCCCCAAGTGACGACGAACCACAAGTTCTGCAGCAGCATCATCGAGATGGCCGCTAACAGGACCATGCCTCCCGGGCACTGGCCTCCCGAACCGAAGGGGGGACCATGGTTTTGGCCCGACGCCAACGGCTGCTTTGCAAAAGAATTTGCCCCGTTGGCAGACTACTTTCCAAGTCTGGTGAAACTGAAGTCCGTCTGTTCGGGCAAGGTCGAGAAAATCTGCCCAAGCCCGTAGCTGGTGGTCCGGACGGCGCTCGGACAAGCAAGGCGATGTGGCGATTGCACCAACTCTGGCAGCGGAAACGTTGATCAATTGTCAAGACGCGTCGCGTGAAGGCAACACCGGGGCTCCAGTCAAAACGCCGGGTCGGCCTGCAAGATCGGCATCGACGGCGGGATGAGCGTTGGCACATACTTCTTGCCTTGGACCCAGGCGTCCAAAATGTCCGACCACTCCTGCATCATATGCCGACGCTGCACCTCATACTCGGCCTTGTTGTAGACACCGCGCGACGAGCGCCCGTCCTCATGCGCCAGGCACTTTTCAATCCAATCACTGTTGAAACCAAGTTCATTCAACAGCGTCGAGCCCGTGCGCCGCAGGTCATGAACCGTAAACGGCTCCAGAGGCAGCCCCTCGGACTTCGCGCGTTCGATGACGGCGTACGTGACCCGGTTAAAGGTGGCGCGCGACATAGGAGCATCTGCGTCGTACCGCGACGGCAGCAAGTATCTGGAATTTCCCGCGCAGGTCTTTAGGGCGATCATAATGTCGAGCGCCTGGCGTGACAGGTATACATTGTGCGCCTTCGAGCGCTTCATGCGTTCCTTCGGGATCGTCCAGACCGCATTTTCGAAATCGACCTCGTCCCATACCGCGTCCTGCAGCTCGCTCTTGCGCACCATAGTGAGCAGGTAAAGCCGCATTCCCAAACGGATCGTGGGGAGTGTAGCGATATGCTCCAGCTGCTTCAGCATCACTCGAATTTCCGCGGGCGAAAGCGAGCGATCCTTTGGAACAAAGGTGGCGATCGATGCCGGTCCAACCTCTTCGGCCGGATTGGCGACCTTCTCACCATGCAAGATCGCGAAGCCGTAGATTTGCTTCAGTATGTCTCGAACGTGGATGGCGGTCGCCGGAGCACCGCGTTCAACGATCGCGCCACAATGGGCCCGCAGGTCATCGGGCGTGATCTCCGTCAGCAAGCGATTGCGCCAGACCGGAAGAAGCTCCCGTTCGAAGATGGCGCGTCGCATGGCGCGCGTGCTGTCGGCCATCGGCGCGGCCGCGAGCCACTTCTCGCCGAATTCGCCGAAACTCTTTGCCTCTTTCAGGCGGCGCTTGTCGCGCTGTTTCTCGATCGCCGGCGAACGTCCCTCGCTGACGGCGCGCTTGGCATCAAGGCACTTCTCTCGTGCCAACGCGAGCGAGATTCCATCTCTGCCATATCTGCCTAGATAGACCGTCTCACGGCGTCCATTCAGCCTGTAATCCAGCCGAAACGAGATCGTGCCACTGGGCATGACGCGAATGTACATGCCGTCACGGTCAGCAATCTTGTAGGCTTTTTCTTTTGGTTTCAGTGCCTTAAGGGCGGCGTCCGTCAGCATACCCATTGCCTCCTAAAAAGTACCGTCAGTACAATTTCGAAGCTTCGTGACAGAAAGTTCCTTTTTTCTTCAATGCCTTAAGGCACAAAAAAGTACCGTCACAAGCCTCATTGGCTCTGACGGTACTTAGAAAAACTCGGGGGGGCAATATGCGGAAGGTCCGTCAGGCGGCCCGTCAAAGCCAATCTCTGCGTGCCGATTGTCGCTGATTGTCTCTGAAAGGATTTATTTTCGTTTTCAGTATGTTACATCGCAGATTGGCGTATTCTCGGCGGCGTTTGAGTAGGCCTGAATCATTCCCACTCGATTGTTCCCGGCGGCTTCGACGTCACGTCGTAGACGACACGGTTGATGCCGCGGACTTCGTTGATGATGCGGGTGGCGGCGGCGCCGAGGAAGGCCATGTCGTAGTGGTAGAAATCCGCCGTCATGCCGTCGACCGAGGTGACGGCACGCAGCGCGCAGACGAACTCGTAGGTGCGGCCGTCGCCCATCACGCCGACCGTCTGCACCGGCAGCAGCACGGCAAAGGCCTGCCAGATGGCGTCGTAGAGGCCGGCCTTGCGGATCTCGTCGAGATAGATGGCATCGGCCTCGCGCAGGATCTCCAGCTTTTCGCGGGTGATCCCGCCTGGGCAGCGGATGGCGAGGCCTGGGCCGGGGAATGGATGGCGGCCGATAAAGCTTTCGGGCAGGCCGAGCTCCTTGCCGAGCGCCCTCACCTCGTCCTTGAACAGTTCGCGCAGCGGCTCGACCAGCTGCATGTTCATGCGCGCGGGCAGGCCGCCGACATTGTGGTGCGACTTGATCGTCACCGACGGGCCGCCGGAGAAGGAGACGCTTTCAATGACGTCGGGATAGAGCGTGCCTTGTGCCAGGAATTCGGCGCCGCCGAGTTTCTTGGCCTCTTCCTCGAACACCTCGATGAACAGCCGGCCGATGGTCTTGCGTTTTTTCTCCGGGTCCGACTCGCCCTCGAGGGCGTCAATGAAACGGTCCGACGCGTTCACCAGAATGAGCGGCAAATTGTAATGCTCGCGGAACATCGCCACCACGCCCGCGGCCTCGTCCTTGCGCATCAGGCCGTGGTCGACAAGGATGCAGGTCAGCTGGTCGCCAACCGCTTCGTGGATCAACAGCGCCGCAACGGAAGAATCGACGCCGCCCGACAGCGCGCAGATGACCTTGCCCTTGCCAACCTGCTTGCGGATCGTCTCGACCGCGTGCTCGCGGTAGGCGCGCATGGTCCAGTCGCCCTCGATGCCGGCGATGTTGTGGACGAAATTCCTGAGCAGCCGGGCGCCGTCGGGCGTATGCACCACCTCGGGGTGGAACATGATGCCGTACATCTTGCGCTCGATGTTGCCGAAGATGGCGAAGGGCGAGCCCTCTGACTTGCCGAACACTTCGAAGCCCTTGGGCAAGGAGATGACGCGGTCGCCATGGCTCATCCACACCTGATGGCGCTGGCCGGGCGCCCACAGGCCTTCGAACAGCGGGCTGTCTTTTTGAATCTCGACGAAGGCGCGGCCGAACTCGCGATGGTCGGAGCTTTCGGCGACGCCGCCCATCTGCACGCACATGGCCATCTGGCCATAGCAGATGCCGAGCACCGGCACGCCGGCGTCGAAGACGATCTGCGGCGCGCGCGGGCTGCCGATATCGCCGGTCGAAGCCGGACCGCCGGACAGGATCACGGCTTTCGGATTGATGCGCTTGAATGCCGCTTCGGCCGACTGGAACGGCACGATCTCGGAAAACACACCGGCCTCGCGGATGCGGCGAGCGATGAGCTGGGTGAACTGGCTGCCGAAATCGACAATCAGGACGGTGTCGGGATGATTGGCTGTTTTCATGGCGAGCGTTTAGAGAAAGAAACGAGTCGACGCAATGGGTTGCGTAGCCCGACTTTCAGGCTGGTCCGGCATCTTCATGGGGTGGTTCCGTCCGAAGGGCGCCGTCGCCGATCGCCCGTTCGAGCCGCATGACGGCGTCCGCCAGCTTCTCGTCGATGACTTCAAGATATTCGGTCCAGTCGCCGACATGCCTGAGATCCGCCGCCCCGTCGGAAATGCCGCGCAGACCGATCAGCGGAATGTCGAACAGCTGGCAGGCGCGCAGGCAGGCGAAGGTCTCCATGTCGACCATGTCGGCGCTAACAGCATCATACGCCGCGCCAGTGATGATCGCGCCGCCGGTCGACAGGGTCGCCTGCTTGATGTCCGGTATCTTGAAGGGCAATGGCACGGTTACCGGCAGGTCGAGGAAGGGGGTGGCGCCCTTCTCGAAGCCGAGCGGCGAAGCGTCGATGTCACGGTAGCTGACCGAAACCGCCTGGTAGATTTCCGTCTGCTGCAGCGTCCGACTGCCGGCTGAACCGAGCGAAACAACGAGATCCGGCAGTGCTTTTTGCGATTTCAGCCAGGAGAGTTCAGCACCCAGCCTGACGCCGGCCTCGACCGGACCGACACCGGTCATCAGCGGCGTGAACAGCTGCTTGAGGTGCGGGCCGTATTCGGCCTGCGCCGCCATAACGAAGAGGACGTCCTTGCCCGACAGGCGCGAGATTTTATCGGCCATGATGATTTATTCCTCTCCGCCCGATCATCTGCTTATCTGCACCGCCGCTCGCCGGGACCCGCTGCCTCCGGCAGCTCCCGGCGTTCGTGGCCTTTCATCGTGCCACCGGCACGATGAATTCGCCTGCGGCGAACCGGCCACTCACCCTTCAATCCCATCACGCCCGACCACCGTCATCATGGTGCCAGTCATGGTGGCGATCAGCTTGGCCTCGCCGTCGGCGGCAAAGGCGTAGGCCTGGCCGTCGGCGACGATGATGGTGCGGCCGGGCTTCGTCACCGAGCCGCGGAACAGGAAGCGCTCGCCCCTGCCCGGCGCCAGGAGGTTGACCTTGAACTCGATGGTCAGCACGCCGGAGTTTTCCGGCATCAGCGAAAAGGCGGCATAGCCGCAGGCCGAGTCCAGCGCCGTCGAAATGACACCGGCATGGAGGAAGCCGTGCTGCTGGGTCAATGCCGCCGAATAGGGCATCTCGATCTCGATAATACCGGGCGTCACCAGCGTCAGTTCGGCGCCGATCGTGGCCATCGCCTTCTGACGCGCGAAGGAGGTCCTGACGCGATCCTCATAGTCCGGGGCGGGTACGATCTTTGCTGCCATTGCCGCTGCCTTCCTTTACGCGGATAAGCTTATTGCAGAGGCATGGACGGCAGGCAAATGCTTTTGCTGCACTGCACAATCGACCTGGCCTGCCGGCCGGCGCCACGCGTCCGTCAGGAATAGGATTCAGGCCGATCTGCGTAACGCACAGAGATAAAACCCATCGGTGCCGCTGAGCGCCGGCGACAGCGAGATGTCGCCTCTGGCGCCGATGCGTGCGGCTGCCTCATGGCCGGGAAAACGGCTGTCCCAGAGCTGGCGGTGGTCGACGGGAACAAAGCCGCTGTTACGGTCCCGAAAGGCCGCGATCTGCTCACCGTTTTCCTCATCAAACACCGAGCAGGTGATGTAGACCAGCAGGCCGCCTGGTTTGACATAGACTTTGGCCGCATCGAGGATCGCCGACTGCTCGCCCTTGCGTGCATCGAGCTGCCTTTGCGTCAGCCGCCATTTGGCATCGGGACGGCGCCGCCAGGTGCCGCTGCCGGTGCAAGGCGCGTCGACCAGCACGATGTCCATGTGGTTGCCGAGCGGCGCGAGTTCGGCCGGCTTGGTGACGATCTGGACATTGCGGTTTTCAGAGCGGCGGATGCGGTCGAAGATGGGCGCCAGCCGTGCTTTTTCGGCATCATGGGCAAAGATCTGGCCGCGATTTTCCATCGAAGCCGACAGTGCCAGCGTCTTGCCGCCGGCGCCGGCGCAAAAATCCAGCACCTGCATGCCGGCTTCGGCCCCGGCAAGGGCGGCCGCGATCTGCGAGCCTTCGTCCTGGACCTCGAACCAGCCCTTCTGGAAAGCCGGCTCGGCCTGCACGTTCGGGTGCCGGCCGTCGCCGTCGATCGGCGGGATGCGGATGCCGTGTGGCGCGATTGCCGAGGGTTTCGCGCCGGTTCCCGTCAGTTCGGCCAGTACCTTGTCGCGGTTGGCCTGCAAGGTGTTGACCCTGAGGTCGAGCGGCGGGCGCGTTGCCAGCGCGGCGCCCTCGTCGGCCCAGGTCGAGCCAAAGGCTCGCTCGAAAAGCGGCGCGCACCAGTCCGGAACATCCGCCCGCACCGCGGCCGGCGCATCGTCAAGCCGGCGTTCGGCGATGGCCTGAAGCTCGGCGGCGGTCAGCAGCGGCGGTGCGAACTTGTCGCCATCGAGCGCCTCGTTGAGCGATTGTGCCGTCTGGCGCCATTCGAGCAGCAGCGCGCCGAAGCCGATGGCGCGCGGCGTGTCCTGCCCCAGCAGCCAGCCGGCGGAACGCTTGTGGCGCAAGGCGTCATAGACGATGTTGCCGATCGCCGCACGGTCGCCGCCGCCGGCGAAGCGATGCGACAGGCCCCAATCCTTCAGCGCGTCCGCCACCGGCCGGTGGCGCCGGCCGATGTCTTCCAGCACTTCGATGGCCGCAGCCAGCCGTCCGCCCAGTCGCATGGTCTTGTTCCGTCACGCAGAAAATTATTCCGGCCCTGCTCTAGAGCGCGCAACCGGCGCGCACAAGCAGGTCGGCCTGCACAACCGCTCTGCTTTCCAACTTTTCTGGTTGCGAATACTCTTCCGGTTGTGATTCGCGGCGCGCAAAGGTGGACCGGCGGATCGACACGAGGAGAGGGCAATGAAGACTTATCTGGCGGAAGTTCTAGGCACATTTCTATTGGTGTTCATCGGTACGGCTTCTGTGGTGACGGGCGGCTTCGGCGGCGCGCTGCCGCTCGGCCAGGAAGGCATCGGTCTGGCGTTCGGCATCGGCCTCATCGCGGCGGCCTATGCGATCGGCCCGATTTCGGGCGCGCATCTCAACCCGGCGGTGACGCTCGGCGTCTTCCTTGCCGGCCGGCTGCCGGCCAAGGACGTGATCCCCTACTGGATCGCGCAGGTCATCGGCGGCGTCCTTGCTTCGCTGGCGTTGTGGATCATCGTTTCCGGCCAGGTTGGCGGACACACCACCGGCTTCGGCGCCAATGGCTGGGATGTGACGAAATGGGGTGTCAGCTCGGCATTCCTGTGGGAAGTGATCGGCACCTTCACCTTCGTCACCGTGATCCTTGGCGTCACGGCTGAAAAGCACTCGACGGCGTTCGCCGGACTGGTCATCGGCCTGACGCTGGCAGGATTGCACTTCGCCATCATCCCGGTGACCGGCACGTCGCTCAACCCGGCCCGCTCGATCGGTCCGGCACTGTTTTCGGGAACTGCCGCGATCGGTCAGCTCTGGCTGTTCATCGTTGCACCGCTGATCGGCGGCGCCATTGCCGGTGTGGTCGCCAAGGCGCGCATCTTCGAGAAGGACTGAGCTCTTTGGAAGGCTGAATATGAAAAGGCGCGGGCCATGGCCCGCGCCTTAGATGGTTGGTGCAAGAGGCCGAACAGACCTCAGTATGGGTGGTCAAATCCGGCCACGCCGGCTGACTGTTGACTGGAACCGCATGCCCTTCAAACCCGGAACCGTGCTAGTCTAGAGCTACCGATTGAATAGCGCCTGCTGGTTCGAGGTCCCATTGACAAAACGGCTATCGGATTTCGACATTGGCTTGCTGCTGACACTCGACGCGCTGTTGAAGCACCAGAACGTCACCCATGCGGCGGCGAGATTGAACATTACCCAATCGGCTTTGTCGGCCCGCCTGACGCGTCTGCGTCAATTGCTGAACGACCCCCTCTTCACAACGGCGGCGTCCGGACGGGGAATGATCCCGACGCCTCACGCTCTGGCACTTGAGCCCGAACTCACCCGGCTGCTCGAACGGTTGAGCGATTTCGTGAATACTGCTCATCTGTTCGACCCCGCGACAAGCAAACGTGTCTATCGCATTGCCGCCACGGACAATCCGGCAGCGATCCTGGCGCCGGACCTCATTCCGCGGTTCAAATCCCAAGCTCCCAACGCAAAGGTCGCCTTTACGGTGCCCAACAAGCCGAGGATCGTCGAGCATCTGGAGCAGGGCGACATCGATCTCTTCATCGGAGCCGCGGAAGACGGTTCGAGTGGTCTGATCGGGCAGAAGCTGTTCGAAGAAGAATTCGTTACCGCCCAGCGGCACGGCCATCCGCGTGGCAAGGGGTCAATCACCCTGGACGAATTCTGTGCCCTCGACCATCTGCTCATTTCGACGAGCGGCGGGCATTTTGCAGGGATGATCGACGACGCGCTTGCCGAGATCAGCCGCTCGCGCAATGTGACGGTCTCCATCCAGAGCTACGCACTGGCCCCGCTCGTTCTGGAAAACAGCGATCTGATCTGCACCCTGCCCCGGCGTTTCCTGAGGCGCTTCGCTCAAGTTCTCGATCTGTTCGAAGCCCCCTTGGAGCTCTCGCCGTTCGCCATGAACCTGTTCTGGCACCCACGAATGCGCAGCGACCCCGCCCACATATGGCTGCGCAAACTGGTGATACAGAGCGCTCGCAGCGGTCACGAGGGGTAGTGGCCGAACACCACGCAATCGTTCCGGCTACCACATGCCGTGCAATCAGAGCTTCTGAAGCAGGTAGTCGCCAACCTTGTCGGCAGCCGGATCGAACAGCGTGTCGAGCCGCGAATTCAGTACGTAGACATCGTCGCCCAAGATCGCCGCGGCCGTCGGCATCGACATGATGCTGCGCTCCTGCCGGACAATCGTCGCCGATGCCCACCCGTCGGCGGATACCAGTTCGACGGTGCGATCTGCGCCCAGGTTCTGCACCACGATGAGGTGCTGGTCATCGATCAACTGAATGCCGTCGGCACCCGTGAGGGCCTCGGGCAGTTTAACCGGTTCGACCGTGCGGGGGTCGGCGATACTGACGCGAAACAGCTCACCCGTATTGTATTTGCCCACGAGCAGATAGCCATCCTTGTGCCAGGCGATGCCGTTCAGCTTGAAGCCGTCGCCATTCGTGAACCGTGGATCCTGCGCAAAGATCGCCGCCTTGCCCGCTGTGTCGATCCGATAGACGATCGGAGCAAAACTGTCGGTCACATAAGCGTTTCCGTCGGCATCGAGCGCGATGTCATTGGCAAAATGCGTACCTTCGCTGAGGCTGCCGAGATCGTAATAGGCCCGAGGCTGGCCGGTCGTGGCATCGTAGGTGGCCACCGCCGCAAGCTTGCCCTTGCTCGCCGCACCGGTGCGATCGCCGACGCCCGGGTCGGAGTTCGTCACCCAAAGCGTGTTGCGCTTGTCGTCGACGAGCAGACCCGCCGTGGAAACCAGCCTCGCATCGTGCACGAACACCGTGTACTTCCCGGTTTTGTCGACCTTGGCCACCAGGCCATGACGCACCGAGCCGACCATAAAGGTGTCCTGCCTGGCCGACCATGTCATGCTCTCCGGATAACTCTGGTCGGAGGCGAACGAAATCCCCTGAGCCGTGCTGCCGGCCATCGATGGCGATACAATGTTGAAGAGAATCATGGCTGCGACGCCAGACATTAGAGAACGAGAGATCATGATTGGTTCCTTTCGGTCGGTTGATGTCACCGCTCTAGAACTCTGAGCGCGCCTCGAGAAATCGCGTTTCACGATGAGACGAATCGATCGAGTTCAGGGGGTTGGGACTAGGTAAAATCCAAAGAAGAGCGATCGCCCGACCTGCCATGAACGGGCTCGATGCCACCAATCCGCAAGATCGATTGGCGTGGTGGCGGGCAGGCCAGCATGTTTCAGGCGCTCAACATCAGCAGACGCCGATCGGGCGGACTGGGTGGATGTTCAACGATGGAACAGAAAAAGATGCTCAATCTGTATTTTCACGCCACGCCGAATTCGATGAAGGTGGCGGTGCTGCTGCAAGAGCTGGAATTGCCCTTCGACGTCTCGCCGGTCGATATCTTCAAAGGCGAGCAGCACACGCCGGAATTCAGGGAGATCAATCCAAATGGCAAGGTGCCGGCGATGGTTGACGGGGAGGTGACGATATTCGACTCCCACGCCATCCTCCTCTACCTCGCCGAGAAGCACGGAAAATTCATTCCGGGCGAACTGAAGGCCAAGGCTTTGATGCTGTCATGGCTTCAGTTCGTGGCAACGGGCCTATCGCCGTTTTCCGGCCAGGCAATCCACTTTCTGCATTACGCGCCGGAAGATATCGCCTATGCGAAAAATCGTTACGTGAAGGAGCTCGAGCGCCACTACGCGGTTCTGGACCGTCGGCTTGGAAAGGCCCGCTATCTGGCCGGCGACGAGTACACGATCGCCGACATGGCGCTTTGGGGCTGGGCCGCCTCCGCCGGATATGCATTCGGCGAGAAGGGTCTTGGCGACTATCCCAATGTCGTGCGCTTCATGGACGAGGCGACCAAGCGCCCTGCGGTCCAGCGAGCCCTGGACATGAAGGCAAGGCATACCTTCAAGGCTGATCTCGATGCGGAATCACGTCGCGCCATGTTCCCGCAAAACGAGGCAGATGCCGTATGACCCGTGCCACCGGCAGTTTCTGCTGCCGGTGGATTCGAGCACCGCTGGCGGCCGGGTTCAGTGCGATGCTCGGATGCCCAACCAATGCAGTGCAATGTCAGCCTGGACGACCCAGCGATATTAGACGCCAATCGAGTTCACGGCTCGACGTCGGCGCGAGGCCAGCCCTCAAGCCTTCTTCTGCGTCACGAGCCCCAGTTCCTCGACCATCGCCTCGCATCAAAAACTTCTGCGGCTTGCCGGGTGACCGTCATCGGCAATTCGGTGCGGAAGCGGATGTGGCGCTGGATCTTGTCGCGGGCGATCTGGCCGGGCTTGAGCACGATCCGGGCAGCTTCAGCTTTTCCAGAACCGCTGAGCCGACAGCAACCGGTATCGCTCCCACTCCATCCGGGTTACGATGCGTTGCTGAGAACGGGCGCGGGCGCCTCGTCGAACCACCTACGTCAGGAGGGCAGCGTGAAGTCGCCGACAGTGAGAGTTATGGACGCAGCCGATGAAGATTCAGCGGTCGAGATAATCGTGCTGGCGTTTGCAGCGGACCCTATGGCGCGGTGGACCTGGCCGCATGCACACCCGTACCTTGCAGCCATGCCGCGAATGGCCCGCGCGTTCGGGCGCAGGGCATTCTCTAACGGAAGCGCCTTTTGCACCGACGGCTACGCCGGGACGGCGCTGTGGCTGCCGCCCGGCGTGCATTCCGACGAGGAAGAGCTTGGCGCCGTGATCGAGAGCACGGTTGAATCCTCTCTCGCCCCTGAAACCGCGGCCATATTCGAGCAGATGGCCACGTACCACCCGACCGAACCGCATTGGTACTTGCCCCTGATCGGCGTCGACCCGGCGCATCAAGGCGAAGGTCACGGCGATGCCTTGATGGCGTACGCACTCGCGCAGTGCGACCGCGATCACGCGCCGGCCTATTTGGAATCCTCGAACCCGCGCAACATATCATTCTACCAGCGGCACGGCTTCGAATCGCTCGGCGCGATCCAGGTCGGTTCGTCGCCGACGCTCATCCCGATGCTGCGGCGACCTCGTTAAGCGTCAGTTTGATCAGATAGTTTGACCCTGTGGGACGTTCAGGGCGTCCACGGAGCTGTCGAGCACACCGTCGAAGCCGCACACCTGGCCCTTCTCGCCGGTGGGAAAGCGGATCGCGGGCACCTCTTGGCAACTGTGCCAACTTCGCGGGATGATAGGGCCGCTGCCCGCCTATAGATCAGCTTATGACAGCTATCTCGCTTGCCGCGCGGTGAACCGCCATTCTGCAGACGGCCCCCATTGAAATCACGTCACACTTGTAACTCCCATCTGGCCTCCGTCCGAAATAGCGTTTCCGGATCGCAACCGTTGGAAACGCCGAATTCGACCGAGGACCGGAAATGACGATGTTTGCAGCAACGGGGAACGCCCATGGCGGGAGACCGGCGAGGAATGGCCCGGCGTTAGCGCCTTCTTCAAGCACGCGGGCGAGGTCTTTCGCACCTACTCCACCTACGGGCGCGGCGTTGAGGTGATGATGGGCACCTACGCCATGCTCGACCTCATGCCGAAAGGCCGCAACGAGAAGGAGGGAATGGACTGGGTACGTCGCCACGATCGATACGAGTAGCCACTCCGGGAAGCCGTGGAATGACGCTCGGATGACAAATGAGCCTTTCTGCGTCACGGCTCACGGCCGGCAGCTTTGTGCGGAAGCCGCCCAAAGCCGCCAGTCCGCTCTCGGCCCGATTGAGACGTCATTACCTCGTCGCCGTCGTCGACAGTTGGCTCAAAGCAACCCAGCCGCACCGCGAAGCCAGCCCTCAAGCCGTCTTCTGCGCCACCAGCCCCAGTTGCTCCACCATCGCCTCGCGCATCAGGAACTTCTGTGGCTTGCCGGTCACGGTCATCGGCAATTCGGTGCGGAAGCGGAAACGCCATCTCAGGCAACGGGCTGCAGTTCGCTGTCGGCTTCCAGACTGAAGAACCCAAGCAGTCCGTTGACGACCAGTCGCGCCACTGTATCTAATTGCCAGCCTGGGCCAAGTTTTCATGGTACAAATATAAGAAATATATATGTAAGAAATACCACGATATGGACAGCGCCCGTCAAGAATGTTGTTCTTTCAGTGCTAAAACTCACATTGCATATGAAGAGCGCTAAAATCAAAAGCACTGTGTCAGTCGCTGGAAGCCCCAGGGTTAACCCTCTTCCCGTCAGCAGGCTGGCGGCCGCGACCGCCGGTATTGTCAAACCGATTGTGGCGCAAGCGGAACCCATCGCGACATTCAAACCGCGTTGCAGCTCATTGTTGAGTGAAGCGCGAACCGCCGAAATGGCCTCTGGCATCAAAACCAGCCCGGCGATCAATGCCCCCACAATGCTGTCAGCCTGGGTCACCTGATAGGCAACGAGCGTATCCTCGACGCTTGCGGCGACCTGCTCGGCGAGCATGACAATGCCAATCAGCCCGATCAAAAGCAGCAATGCGCCGGCAAAGACGCTTTCGTGAGGGGCAGTCCGCAGCGAAACACCGTGGGCCTGCCCTTCGACAAAGTCTTCTCGGTGGCGGACAGTCTGCGCGAACACAAAACTTGCATAAAGCAGCACCGAAAGCACGCTCACAAAGCCAAGTTGAGCTGCCGAAAATGTGCCCGGCCCCGTAGCTTGTGTGTAGGTTGGCAGAATAAGCGTCATGATGGTCAGCGCGATCAGAACCGCGAGATATGCGCTGGTCCCTTGTCGAACAATTGCCTGCTTGCGATGACGCCAGCCGCCAAGCGCGAGACAGGTGCCGACGACGCCGGTGGATGCAATCATCACTGTTGAAAAGACAGACTCACGTGCAAGCGTAGGGTTGTTCTCTCCATGCAGCATCATGGAAACGATGATCGACACCTCGATTGCCGTCACGGCAAAAGTCAGCACCAATGTGCCGTAGGGCTCTCCTACACGCCGAGCCACCGCCTCGGCGTGGTCGAGGACCACGAAAATGGTGGTGAACATAATCGCACTCGAAAGCGCTCCGACGAGTATCCTGGCGCTCAGCGAACCTTCGTCCGCCGACAGTCCGCCGGCTCTGACGGCGACAGCCATCACCAAGGCGGCCAAGGGCATCGCATACGAAGTCACCGAACGTCCGAAACCGCTCATGCAAGCCCCTGCGCGCTGCTGCGAACCGTGGCTGCATTCGCGCACCGACAGATCGAAGCGTTCACCCGTTCACGCCGTCTTCTGCGCCACCAGCCCCAGTTCCTCCACCATCGCCTCGCGCATCAAGAACTTCTGCGGCTTGCCGGTCACCGTCATCGGCAATTCGGTGCGGAAGCGTATGTGGCGGGGGATCTTGTAATGGGCGATCTGGCCGGCGCAGAAGTTCTTGACCTCCTGCTCGGTGGAGATCTGGCCGGGCTTGAGCACGATCCAGGCGCACAGCTCCTCGCCATATTTGGCGTCGGGAATGCCGAACACCTGCACCTCCTTGACCTTTGGATGGCGGTAGAGGAATTCCTCGACCTCCCTGGGATAGACGTTCTCGCCGCCGCGGATAACCATATCCTTGACCCGGCCGACGATGTTGCAATAGCCCTCGGCGTCTATGGTGGCGAGGTCGCCGGTGTGCATCCAGCCGTCGCTGTCGATCGCCTCGCGGGTCTTGTCGTCGTCGTCCCAGTAACCCTTCATCACCGAATAGCCGCGCGTGCAAAGCTCGCCCGGTACGCCGACCGCAACGGTAGCGCCATCGGCATCGACCGCCTTGACCTCGACATGGGGGTGAATGCGCCCGACGGTCGAGACGCGCTTTTCCAAGGGGTCGTCGACGCCGCTCTGGAACGACACCGGGCTGGTCTCGGTCATGCCGTAGGCGATGGTCACCTGTTCCATATGCATCAGCGACACCACCTTCTTCATCACCTCGATCGGGCATGGCGAGCCGGCCATGATGCCGGTGCGCAGGCTGGAGAGATCGAAGGCGGAAAAATCCGGATGATCCAGCAGGGCGACGAACATGGTCGGCACGCCGTAGAGCCCGGTGCAACGTTCCTGAGCCACCGCCTTCAACGTCGCGCCGGCATCGAAGCCCTCGCCCGGGAAAACCATCGTGGCGCCCTTCGTGACGCAGCCCATCGTGCCCATCGACATGCCGAAGCAGTGATAGAGCGGCACCGGTATGCACAGCCGGTCGTCGACGGTCAGCTTGATCGCCGAAGTGACGAAATTGCCGTTGTTGACGATGTTGTTGTGGGTCAGCGTCGCGCCCTTGGGGGCTCCTGTGGTGCCTGAGGTGAACTGGATGTTGATGGCCTCGCCCGGCTTCAGCTTCTCCGAGATGCGGTCGAGGCTGTCATGCTCGTCACGCCCGGCCATGGCCAGCACGTCGCCGAAATTGAACATGCCGGGCGAATTCTCGTCGCCCATGCGGATGACGATCTTCAGCGCCGGCAGTTTCTGCGCCTTGAGCTTGCCCGGTGTGGCCTTGGCGATCTCGGGCGCCAGCGTCTCGATCATGCCGAGATAGTCTGACGTCTTGAACTTGGCAGCGGTGACCAGCGCCTTGCAGCCGACCTTGTTCAGCGCATAGTCGAGCTCGGTCAACCGATAGGCGGGGTTGATGTTGACCAGGATCAGGCCGATGCGGGCGGTGGCGAACTGCGTCACCAGCCATTCCCAGCGGTTGGGCGACCAGATGCCGACGCGATCGCCCTTTGCCAACCCCAGTGCCAGGAAGCCGGCAGCCAGCGCGTCCACCGTGTCCGACAGTTCGCTCCAGGTGAAGCGCTTGTCCTGATCGACGAAGACAGCGGCGTCGAGCGTGCCGTATTTGCTGACGGTGTCGGAAAACAGCGCGGGGATGGTCTTGTCGAGCAGCGGCACGCTGCGTTCGCCAGAGACATGCGCCCTGTTGTCGACGGGTGCGACGAAGACACCGCCAGCACGCGCGCCGGGTCCGCGCAGATTGCTGGCGTTCTTCAGCTCGTCGAGATTGACCGGCATCGCTCTCTCCTCCCGGGACTAAGTGCGTCGCGCTGAAACAGAATCATGCGACGCGTTCTAGGTCCTTGTTTTTATGCATGTCGTTCTCCCAAAACCGAGATCACTTTGGGCGACATGCATTAGCCGAGCCTATCAGCCTGCCGGAGTGGAGGAAATCCCGCCGATGGTCGTGAAAGGGCAACGATCCGGTCAACGATGCTTCGGAGCTTCGCGTTGGCTGACGAAGCGCGCCAAAACGAAAAAACCCGCCTGGGCGGCGGGTCACCGGCGCAAATCAGCACCATGGGCAAAAATGTAGCATAGCTGCCCTCACC